>PFKL01000097.1 GCA_002784245.1 Comamonadaceae bacterium CG_4_10_14_3_um_filter_60_75 | reverse complement strand
GGCAACGTCATAGTCCCAGGTGGTGGATTCCAGAATCTCGGCCACCTGGTCGCCGTAAAACTGGCTGGGGTGCCGCGTCCGGTCCCAGGGTGCGTAGCCCTTGTAGGAGCTGTTGGCACGGTTGGTTTCTAGGTGACTCAGCAGCGATGCGCCGGTGGCAATCGACTCGCTGGTGAGATAGCGCGCATGGTTCAGGGCCGCTGCATCCAGGTGGGTGTCCTGGCGCAGTGCGCCAAAGCCGCACAGCACCCGCGCAGTTTGCAGGGTCTTGTAGCCGCCCAGCTCGGCCGAGCTAGGTGCATAGCTGCTGGGGGGAATCGTCACCGCGACCGAGGCGATGCTGGCCGGCTCTGTGTTGGTGGGCGGTGAAGCGTCCCCGCCGCCGCCACAGGCCAGCAAGCCCAGCGTCAGCGACAAGGTGAGAAGGAATCTGGGCAAGAAGGCGGTGATGGCAGCAGCGGTCATGGTTGTCAAGCATAGCGCCATCCGTTGCCGTGCGTTTGCAACTGTCTGAGGTGTTACCGAGTTTTACACTTGCCGCACTTTGTTCCACTGGAAAAACCATGACCACCGAATCCGACACCGTGACCGCCAGCGCCCCATCTGCGCTGACCACAGACGACTTTGACACACTCGACACCATCCTGGACGACTTACGCACGCGCGACGATGAAACCCCGCAATGGGAGTTTTGCGAAGGCTTCATGGTCGCAGTGGCCTGTTGTCGCCGGCCGATTGCCGAGGCCGAGTACATGCCGGTCGTGCTCGGCATGGACCTGCCGCAGGGCGACGCGGTACCTGCCTTGTTTGCAGACGGCGACCAGTACCGGCAATTCATGGCCTTGTGGCAGCGGCGCCTGGGTGAAGTCTGCAGCGCGCTGGCGCAGCCTGTGGAATCGCTTGACGACGAACGCGGCTACCAGCCCGAGGTGATGGACCTGCGTGGCGCCATTGCCGCCTTGCCGAGCGAACAACGCGCCGAAATGGGTGACGCGCCGGTGCCGTCGTTCGGCCAGATCTGGGCCATCGGTTTCATGTACGCGGTGGAGTCGTGGCCCGAGGAATGGGCTGCACCCCGCGACCGCGAGGCGGCCAAGGCCATCGATGCGGCGTTGCAATGCATCCTGACCTTGACCGAAGACGACACCGCACCGCCCACCCTCAGCGCCTTTGACGACAGCAGCCCTCCCGGCATGAGCCAGCAGCGTCTGGATGAGTTTGTCGACGCGCTCTGGGCCGTCTACGATTTGCACGAAATCTGGCACGCCATCGGACCGCGGGTTGAAGCCGTGCGCGTGGGCGACAAGACTGGCCGCAACGATCCGTGTCCGTGCGGCAGCGGCAAGAAATTCAAGAAGTGCTGCGGCGCCTGATCAGAGCGGCAAGTGTTGTCGCACCATCGCCGGTGTGATGTCGTTCAGGCAGCGGGTATGTCCTAGCGGGCAGACGCGCTCAAAGCACGGTGCGCAGTCCAGCGCAGGCTGGTAAGCGGGGTCGCTTTTTAGCCACAGCACCTGCGCGGCGGCGTTCAACGGCGGCGTGTGCAGCGGGCTGCTCGAGCCAAAAATGGCCACCTGCGGCACGCCAAAACCGGCGCCCACATGCATCAGACCCGAGTCGTTGCTCATCATGAATTTTGTAGCGCATATCACAGACAGCGCCTGGGCTAGAGTCGTTTTTCCTGCTAGATTAACGATGTTGGCCGTGGTGGCGGATCGCATGATTTCAGCGCACATTTCGGCCTCCTTGGCCGCGCCAAGCAACACCACGGGCAGCGCCAGCTGGTCGGCCAGGGCTGCAAAGTGGCGCGTTGGCCAGCGCTTGGCCGGGCCGTATTCAGCGCCAGGCGCCAGCACGCAGTAGCCACCGCGCTGCAACCCCAGGGCAGCCAGATTGGCGTCGACGTCTGCGCTGGCGAGCTGCAGGTGCGGGCGGTCGTGGGTTAAGTCGGCCTCGCCGCTGAGCGCTGAGTAAAACGCCACCATTGGCGGGCGCTGGCCCTTGGCTGGATTTCTCAGGCGATGCGTGAGCAGGCCGACACGGGCTTCGCCGAGGTAACCCACACGCTTGGGAATGCCCGCCAAAAACGGTAGCAGCGCGCTTTTCAGTGAATTGGGACAGATGTAGGCCACATCAAACCGGTCGTGGACTTGCCGTGCCAGTTGACGGCGTCCGCGCAGCTGCAGACCACCGTGGGCAAAGGGAAATTCAATGACTTCGCTAACTTGCGGCATGGCCCGGTACACCGGCGCAACCCAGGGCAAGGCGCCCACCGCGAGCCGCTCGCCACGTGCGTGCAGACGGGCAAGCAGCGGCTCGGTCATGACCGCGTCGCCAATCCACTGCGGGGCGATGACGAGCGCGCGCGTCATGAATTAATTGGAATCTGACCCCAATTAATGGCCCTGAAAATGTTCGCCAGCCTTGAGCTTGTAGACGGTTCCGCAGTAGGGGCATTTGGCCTGGCCGGTGTGCGCCACGTCCAGGTACACCTTGGGGTGATTGTTGGCCACGGCCATCTTGGCCAGTGGGCTGGGGCAATAGACGCCGCCGGCGTGGTTGAGGTCTTTGGCCAGCAGTTCAACAGTTGCATTTGTCATGATTTTTTCCTGTGTTTTGTAAGGTCTCAGACGCTGGCCAGCCAATGCGCGTATTTGGCGTTGCGGCCGCTGACGATGTCAAAGAACGCGCTCTGGATCTTTTCGGTGATCGGGCCGCGGCTGCCGACGTAGTCGTCCCGGCCGAGCTCGATGCGGTCGAGTTCGCGAATCGGCGTGATTTCGGCGGCGGTGCCGCTGAAGAACGCTTCGTCGGCGATGTACACCTCGTCCCGGGTGATGCGCTTTTGCACCACGTCAAGCCCCAGATCCTTGCAGATGTGCAGTACGGTGTTGCGGGTGATGCCGTTTAAGGCACCGGCGGACAAATCGGGCGTGTAAACGACGCCGTCTTTCACGATGAACAGGTTCTCACCCGAGCCCTCAGACACAAAGCCGTTGGCGTCGAGCAGCATCGCTTCGTCGTAGCCGTCATCGGTGGCTTCCATGTTGGCCAGGATTGAATTGGTGTAATTGCTCACCGCCTTGGCCTGCGTCATGGTGATGTTGACGTGGTGGCGGGTGAAGCTGCTGATCTTGACGCGGATGCCGCGTTTCATGCCTTCTTCGCCCAGGTAGGCGCCCCACGGCCAGGCCGCGACCATCAGGTGGATGGTGTTGCCCTTGGGGCTGACGCCGAGTTTGCGGCTGCCGATCCAGCTTAAAGGGCGCAGGTAGCAGCTCTCCAACTGGTTGGCACGCACCACATCGCACTGTGCCTGCATGATCTGCTCGGCCGTGAACGGAATTTTCATGCGCAAAATCTTGGCGCTGTTGAGCAGGCGCTGGGTGTGTTCCTCCAGGCGGAAGATGGCCGTGCCCTTGTCGGTCTTGTAGGCACGAACACCTTCAAAGACGCCGCAGCCGTAGTGCAGCGTGTGCGTCAGCACATGGATTTTGGCATCACGCCATTCGACCATCTGGCCATCCATCCATATTTTTCCATCACGATCCGACAGGGCGGGAGGCAGGGCAGTCATGGGTTCATCCTTTAGTGTGGGTAGGTGCATTGACGCGAAAGCATGATTCTAAGGTTGCCGGCGCGCTGTGCGCCAGTAGGTGCGGTTCAGCTTGGGGTGGCTTTTGACGGCCGTTGTTGTGACCAGCAGACCGTAACGCACAGACCACCCAGGCGCTGCGAGCGCTGCACCGCCACCTGGGCTTGGTACGCCGCAGCAATGCGCCGTACGATCGACCAGCCTAGTCCGCTGCCGGTTTGCTCGCTGCCCAGCACCCGAAAAAATCGCTCTCCCAACTTGGCCATGTCGGCCGCGCTCAAGCCGGGGCCGCTGTCGTCGACTTGCAGTTGTACCTGCGCTTCGGTACAGGTCACGGCCACCCGCACCTGCGCACCTGGGGGGCTGTAGCGCATGGCGTTGTCCAGCAGGTTGCGCACCAGTACGCTGGTGAGGGAGTCGTCGGCGGTGATCCAGCAGGGCTGCGGCGCCTCCAGCACCATTTCCTGGCCACGCCCAAGGGCTGTCATGGCCAGGTCGGCGGCCACGCGTTGGGCGACAGCGCCAACATCAACCCTGCCGGTTGGTGCACCCGCGGCGGACGATTCAAGCCGTGACAGCGTCAGCAACTGTTCAACCAAATGGGTGGCGCGGTCGCAACCGGCCAGCGTGTACTGCAATGCGTGCTCGCGGCTGGCGGTGTCGCCACCGGCGGCCAATGCCACCTGCGCTTGCATACGGATCGCCGCAATAGGCGTGCGCAGTTCGTGCGCCGCGTCGGCGGTAAAGCGGCGCTCCGATGCCATCATGCGCTGGATGCGCTCAAACAGGCTGTTGAGCGAATGCACCACCGGTGCGATTTCGCTGGGTACATCGGTGAGCACCACCGGTTCGAGCGCATGCGCTTGGCGTTGTGCCAGCGCGCGGCTGAGCAGGTGCAGCGGTGCCAGGCCCTGGCGCACAGCCAGCCAGCCGACCACCGCCAGCAGCGGCAGCGCGTATATCAGCGGCATCAGCACGCCTTTGAGCACGACCCACAAAATTGACTGACGCGACTTGACCTGCTCGCCCACAAAGACCTGCACATCGCCCTCGTTGCCTTGCGCGCCAAACACCCGCCAGGCTTTCGCGTCGCCGAGCGTCACGGTGGAAAAGCCGCGGGTCTTGTGCGACATTGGCCGGTCACCCGCATTGGCCGAGCGCAGCGTCAGGATACCTTCGTGAAACACCTGAAAAGCCACCCGGGGCGCGTATTTGTGCAGCGACGGCGCGTCCTCCACCGGCTTGTCGCCGTCATCGCGGACGTCAGGCAGGACGGTGCCGTGGCCGGTCTGCTGCACCACCAACAAGGCGGCCGACTGGGCCAGGTGACCGTCGAGCAGCTCGTCGAGTTCGTCGCTCGTATCCTGCCAGGTCAGTACCGCCGCGCCGAGCCACACCAGCGTCACCAGCAGCAACAGCAGGCTGAGCAGGCGCGCCTGCAAGGATGAGAGTCGAAGTAGCCAGCGCATCGGCTCAGGCGCTGGGTGCCATCAAGGTGTAGCCGACGCCGCGGATGGTCTGGATCAGGTCAGCGCGCAGCTTCTTGCGCAGGTGGTGGATGTGCACCTCCACCGCGTTGCTTTCCACCTCCTGGCCCCAGCTGTAGAGCTGCTGTTCCATCTGTTCGCGCGACAGCACGCGCCCAATGTTGAGCAGCAGCACGTGCAGCAGGTCAAATTCCCGAGTGGACAAGGTTACCGCCTGGCCAGCCAATGTGACCTGGCGCGCCGACAGGTTGACCGCCAAGTCGCCGCAGGTCAGGATGTCTTGGGTCTGCCCGTGGGCGCGGCGCACCAGCGAGCGCAAGCGCGCGCCCAGCTCAAACAGGTCGACCGGTTTGAGCACGTAATCGTCAGCGCCCAGGTCAAGCCCCTTGATGCGCTCGGGAACGGCGTCGCGTGCGGTGAGCACCAGAACCGGTGTCGTGTTTTTCTTGCCACGCAAGGTTTGCAACACGTCCAGCCCGTCTTTCAGCGGCAACCCCAGGTCGAGCACCGCGGCCTGGTAGTCGCCACCCATGATCTCGCGTTCGGCCGCCTGACCGTCACGCACCCAGTCCACTTGAAAGCCTTGCTGGCGCAGTCCTGCGCGCAGCCCGTCGCCCAGCATCGGGTCGTCTTCAGCCAATAAAATCCGCATCGTGTGTTCCTTGCTCGTCTGCGCCGGGCAGCTTAATCGTCGTCGCCGTGTCTGGCTGAGAGCGCCGCCGCGCCGGTGGTATCCAAAAGCGGGCTTTGCCATTGCAGCCACCAAAAGCCCAGTACCGCCGCCAACAGCAGGGCTCCGATGGGCCACCAGCTCCAGCGGATGGCATCAGCCGCCTTGGCCTTTTTGTAGCCGTTGATCATGGACCGCGCCAGGTTTTCGCGCTGCATCAGGCTGGCAAACAACACGCCAACCACGTGTACACCCACCACCAGCAGCATGGCTGAGGCCGCACCCTCATGCATCTCTTTCAGCGCGTGCACGCCGCTGTTGAAGTACAGCCAGCCGGCGCCGTTGACCAGCAGCGTTAGCGTCAGCATAAGCACAATCGATACTGCGCCCAGCGGGTTGTGCCCGACCGGATGCGCCACTTTGTACCCAAGCATGCCGCTGGCGTAGCGACCAATGGCATGCGGACCGCGGATGAAATTGCTAAAGCGTGCGTAGCGTGTGCCCACCAGGCCCCAAAGGACGCGCCACAGCACCAGGCCAACCAGGGTGTAGCCCAGCGTCAGGTGCACACCCAGCCACCGGTCACCATCGGAGGTGATCCAGGCACCAGCAAAGCACAACACCATCAGCCAATGAAAGACACGTGTCGGTGCGTCCCACACCAGAACCTTGTCGTTTGCTTGCATTGATCAGCCCGGTATGCGCACGCTGTGCTCGTTGAAATTACCCTGCTCCGCACCCGCGTGGCAAGCTGCACAGTTGCTGCGGCTGCCGATGCTTGGGCGCGTCCAGATCTCCGCACTGACGTGCTTGTTGTGCTTGCGGCTGAACCAATACGACTCGGTGATGCGGTCTTGCGGTGGCATCTCGCTGACGCGCTTGTAGGTACCGGCGTTGCTGGTCAGGTATTGGGTGATGGCCGCGGTGGTGCTGGCATCGAGTGACGCGTCGCTGCCGAAATGCTGCCCCAGGTTGGCCATCAGGTGTTGCCAGGAACCCGCGGGCAGCAGCCCCGCCGGGTATGAGGTGTGGCACGAGCCACATTCCTGTTTGACCTGCGCCGGCGCTGTGCCGGCAGTGCTGTAGCGACCTTCGCTACCGTTCTCGCGTTCACCGTGCTTTTCAGTTTTGCCCCACGGCCACCAGGCGCGGCCCTCGTCGTCGTCCGCGTGGACAGTTGTTGCACCGCTCAGGGTGAGCAGCAGGCAAAAAAACAGGGAAACAGATTTGGCGCGTGTCTTCATGGCTTATTTCATCACAATGTGGATTGTTGCAATGCAACTTTAGCTTGGGCAAATTAAGTCATTCTTAAAGCGCGGGATATCGACGCAGGCCTTTTGCCGCTGACCCGTGCTTGGCGGTATCCTTGACGTACCGCTTTGTTTGGCGGTCTCGTTTGATTGGAGTTCAAGATGTCAAAGCAGCATTTTTTTCATGCCTGGGTGCAGTCAGTGTGTTTCGGTGCGCTGGCCCTTGTGGCCGGCCAGAGTATTGCGCAGGCCAGCTGGTCAACTGACCCCAAGGCGGTGCAATCGCAAGAGGCGGCCAAAGCCCGCTATGAAGCCGACAAGCGTCTGTGCGCTGATGAGGCATCGTCCGAGGCGCGCATCCAGTGTCGCCGTGATGCGCTGGCGGTGTACGACAAGGCGCTGGCAGGGCTGCGTACCAAAGGCGCCTACGCTACCCAGGCGGCGGCGACTGATTGCGCTACCTGTGGCCGCGTCAGTGCAGTGTCGGTCGCAGAAAAAGCCGGTGAGAGCAACGCCGTGGGCATGATCGCCGGTGGCGTCGCTGGCGCTGTTCTGGGGCACCAGGTGGGCGGCGGTTTTGGCAAAGACCTGGCCACCATCGCTGGTGCGGCGGGTGGCGCGTACGCCGGGAAAAAAGTTCAGGAAAACATGAATGCCAAGAAGGTTTGGACCGTGCGTGTGACCTACCCCGGCGGGCACAGTGCCAAGTTTGACTTTGCCAGCGATCCTGGCTTCAAGGCGGGCGACGCCGTGAAGAACTCGGGCAACACCATTGTGCGCAACTGATTTTATGAAAAATTGGCTTCTAGCCCTTTTACAATAAGCGCATGTAGCTCTTTAAATAAGAGCAAATTTACGACAGGCTGCGAACCACTTCCAGCGCCTGCTCAACGCGTTCGACCGCGTGGATCGTCAGACCTTCGAAGTCTTTGGACTTGAGGTTTTTGGGCAAATTCGCTTTGGGTACCACCGCCACGCTGAAACCCAGTTTGGCGGCTTCTTTGAGGCGCTCCTGGCCGCGCGGCGCCGGACGCACCTCGCCGGCCAGGCCAATTTCACCAAAGGCAAAAAAGCCTTTGGGCAGCGGTTTGCCGCGCAGACTGGAGGTGATGGCCAGCAGCACCGCCAAGTCAGCCGCCGGCTCGCTGATGCGCACGCCACCGACGGCATTGACAAACACGTCCTGGTCCATGCACGCCACACCGGCGTGGCGGTGCAGTACCGCCAGCAGCATGGCCAGGCGGTCTTTGTCCAGCCCGACGCTCAAACGCCGTGGGGACGCGCCGCCACTGTCGACCAGCGCCTGAATCTCGACCAACATCGGCCGCGTGCCCTCCAGCGTGACCATGACGCAGCTGCCCGGCACGGGTTCGGTATGCTGGCTTAGAAAGATGGCGCTGGGATTGCTGACACCTTTGAGGCCTTTTTCGGTCATGGCAAAGACGCCGATTTCGTTGACCGCACCAAAGCGGTTTTTGATGGCGCGTACCAGCCGGAAGCTGCTGTGTGTGTCACCCTCAAAGTACAGCACGGTGTCGACCATGTGCTCCAGTACGCGCGGGCCAGCAAGAGCGCCCTCTTTGGTGACGTGACCCACGAGCACGATGCACACGCCGGTGGCTTTGGCCGCGCGCGTCAGGTGCGCGGCGCATTCGCGCACCTGCGCGACCGAACCTGGCGCCGAGGTGAGTTGATCGGAATACACCGTCTGAATTGAGTCGATGACGGCAATATCAGGCTGCAGGGTGTCAAGCGTGGCCAAAATCTTGTCCAGGCCGATTTCGGCCAGCACCTTGACCTGTGAGCCGTTGAGCCCGAGGCGGCGTGCGCGCAGAGCCACTTGCGCGCCGCTTTCTTCGCCCGTTACATACAAGGTGTTCTGGCCGCTGCGCTGCAGTGAATCCAGCGCTTGCAGCAGCAGCGTGGATTTGCCAATGCCGGGGTCGCCGCCAATCAGCACCACGCCGCCTTCGACCATGCCGCCGCCGAGCACGCGGTCAAGCTCGTCGTGGCCGGTGGGGGTGCGCTCAAAGTCCACCGCGTCAATGTTGCCCAGCACCGCCACGTCAGCGGTCTTTGCCAGTGAAGAAAAACGGTTTTTTGTCAGTGCGGCAACACTTTCAGCGACCGACTCGACCAGTGTGTTCCAGGCGTTGCAATGCGGGCATTTACCCAGCCACTTGGGGCTGACACCACCACAGTTAGAACAGACGTATTGGGATTTTTCCTTGGCCATGGCGGCAATGATACTGTATGAAACTACAGATCATTGCCGCCTGACTCAAACGGGTGTGATACAAAGTGCCGTAGCGCAAACGCATCGCCCGACTGATTGGGCAAGCAACGTTGCGGCAGTTGCACTCTACTCCCCCACTGTCTTTGCATCGCACCCGCTCCAGTCGGGCGTGCTACCACTGCACCAACTGGATCTCGCCGCTGTCGCTGGCCATGACCGCGCGACCGTCTGGCAGAGGCGAGACGGTGGGTCGCAAGTCGTGGGCAAACGGGATACGCAGGCTCTCGCGGCCGGTGTCGGCGTCCAGCACATGCAGCATCTGCTTCATGTCCAGACAGTACACCTGGTTCTCAAAGGTGACGATCTCAGCCATCATGTGGCCCCAGTTGGCTGCGGCGTTGCCATAGACCGTTGTCTGGTGCTTCCAGCGCACGGCACCACTGTTCACGTCAATGGCAAAGATGTAGCCTGTGGGTGACCACAGGTACGCGGTGTCGCCCGAGACGTGGTGCGAGTTGATGAAGTTGCCCGCCTTGAACTTCCACTTCACTTTGCCGGTGGTGATGTTGATGCCGTAGAGCAACTCGGTATAGGTGCCCGCCACCAGCATATCGCCGGTGATGTACATCTGGCGCACGTATTGCCAGTTGGCCTTTTCGTCGAGCTTCCACTTGAGCTTGCCGTCGGCGCGATTGATGGCATACAGCATGCCATCACCCGGACCGAAGAAAACCGTGTCACCCGCCACCGTGGGTGCGTAGGCCGCAGTGCAGTCGTCGGTATCGGGGGCAAAGCGCCAGTCCTCTACGCCGCTCTGGTTGCCCAGCGCCAGCAGCCAATGACCGTCGCCAACGTAGGTGCGCTCAGGCGTGACAAATGGCGTACCCACTTGCAGGATTTTTTTGTGAACCCAGAGCGGCTCGCCGTTGGTGGCATGCCAGGCGCCCAGTTCGTCCTGCCCGCCGGAAATCACCAGGTCACCCGCGGCGCGCGGGCGGTAAACCGCGCTGCTGCTGAGGTGGTGTGACACGTTCCAGGTGACTTGCGCGTTGTCGGGGTCAATGCGGCCGAGCGTTTTGTTGCCATTGAAGAAAACGTGGCCATCAAGCAAGGCCAACGGTGCCAGGGTGGCGTTGCCACTGGCCCAGCGACGCAACACCTGCGGTGTTTTGGTCGCTGCAGAAACAGAAAAGGTGGGCCAAAGCCCACCTGCTGCGAGTGCCGCCACAAAGTGGCGGCGGTTCACTTTGGCTGAAGCCATCAATCGCACTTGGCCCCTTGCTTGATCCAGGTAGCAAGGATAGTGGTGTTCGGATGGTCACGCGGCTCAGAAGGGCTGATGCCGGGAGGCATACGGTCTTCGCTCAAGTGTTGCCAGACGAAGCTCAGTGACGAATTGCCGGGGATGATCACCTTGGTGGCCTTGTCGACGCCCTTGGCGATGGAGTCAGCACCGAGCAAAATGCCGGCGTGGGTGGTCAGGTTCAACTCGTGGAAGCTGGGTGGTTCCTGATTGGACATGTGGCAAGCGGTACATGCCGGCGTTTCAGGACCAAAAGCGTTGGCTGTGCTGAACAGCGGCAACACGTTCTTGGTGAAATGCTCGTCATTCTTGGCACCGTCGTCAATCCACTGCTTCACCAGCATGTGGTTGGGCGTGTAGGTTGAGTTTTCAAAGCCCTGGCCCAATGGCATCCGGTTGTTGCGCAGGCGCCGAACCAGAATGTCACGCTTGGGGTCTTTGCCAGGGACAAACAAGGCACGTTTCGGCTTTTCCGTGGAGCCTTCAATGATGCCCTTGCAGGTGGACAAGTCCAGACCGCGGTAGCTCTTGCTTGCATCCTGCGAGTTGTGGCAGGTGGTGCATGCCACGCCCGGGCCGAAGGCATTAGGTGTGCTCATCAAGGTGCTGATGTACTTGTAGGTGATCGGAATTCTGCGCTTGATGATCAGTTCTTTGACCACATGATCGTCGTCGCCGGCTGCAGCGATCTTGCCATCTTTCAGATCTTGAATGTACTGCTCGCCGAGCGTGAGCGAGGGTTTGTCGTCTGCGAAGGCGTTGCCAGCGAAGGTAAATCCCAAGACGGCAACGACGCAACCTGCCTTGACGATCTGGGTAAGCCGGAGCTTGGTGGAATGTGAAAGTTGCATCAAGAATCTCCTTATAAATTGAATGCAGGCGAATCTTAAGCAGCTTAAGCCTGTATGTGAGTAGGGGTTTTCTCTGACAAATGTTACTTTTCTTCACATATTTCAGGCCGAAGCGAGGCTGACTGACGCTTTGCTGACATATTTGTCAATTGTGCGTTGCCTTGTTGCCTTGGCACAAGAACTGCCCGTTGAAAGTTGACGGTCCGCGGTCGCACGCGCCCTAATCAAGTTCTAATCCGGCTTCAGAAGCAATGAACGGGGGCGAGATGGTTCAAGAATCTGAACTTTTGAAGGCGCCGGGGTTGACGGCGACGCAGGCTGCTGCGCAATTGGCGCAGGACGGTCCGAATGCGCTGCCTGGCGACGCGCGCCGCGGCGGGTGGCACAGCGTGCGCGAAATGCTGAGTGACCCGATGTTTGCCCTGCTGCTGGGCGCTGGCGTGCTGTATCTGCTGCTCGGCGACATGCAAGAAGGCCTGGTGCTGTTTGGCTTGGTGCTGGTGGTGCTGGCGCTGACCTTGTATCAGGAGGGCAAGACCGAACGCGCGCTGGGTGCGTTGCGCGACCTGACCAGCCCGCGCGCGCTGGTGCTGCGCGACGGCCAGGCGCAGCGTATTGCCGGCAGCGATGTCGTGCGTGGCGATGTGCTGGTGCTCGCGGAAGGCGACCGCATCGCCGCCGACGCGCAACTGCTTGAGGGTACCGACGTGCAGGTCGACGAGTCATTGTTGACCGGCGAGCCGCTGCCAGTCGACAAAACTGTGGGTGCTGCTGGCGCTGACACGCTGTATTCAGGCACACTGCTCGTGCGTGGGCAAGCCCTGGCGCGGGTAACAGCCACCGGGCAGCGTAGCGAAATTGGCCGTATTGGTGTGGCGCTGCAAACACTCACCAGCGAGCCTTCGCCGCTGAAGCGCCAGACCGCCGGTCTGGTCAAGGTGCTGGCGCTGCTTGCCTTTGGCGCCAGCGTGGCGCTGATGCTGGCTTACGGGCTGCTGCGTGGCGATTGGCTGGCGGCCTTGCTGGCGGGCATTGCGCTGGCGATGGCGCTGCTGCCGCAGGAGTTCAGCGTGGTGCTGACG
>PFKL01000074.1 GCA_002784245.1 Comamonadaceae bacterium CG_4_10_14_3_um_filter_60_75 | reverse complement strand
GGCCAGGGGCGACCGGGCTGCAACGCCGTGATCGTCAGCCGTTCCATTGCAAAAAGACGGTAGCCAGTGGGGGCAGCGTCAACAGCAGCGACTGCGGCTGGCCCTGCCACGGCAGGTCATCGCTGTGGCTGTTTGCCAGCGCAGGTACGTTGCTGCCGCCATAGACGGCAACGTCGGTATTGAGCAGCTCGCGGTAATTGCCCGCGCGTGGCACGCCTACGCGGTAATCGCGCCACACGTTGGGTGTGAAATTGCACACCACCACGACGAAACTGGCGCGCTCGCGCGACCAGCGCACAAAACTCAGCACCGAACGCTGGTTGTCGCTGTGGTCGATCCAGGCAAATCCGTCGGGCACAAAGTCTTGTTGGTACAACGCCGGTGTGGCGCGGTAGAGCGCGTTCAGGTCACGCACCAGGCGCTGCACACCAGCGTGTTGCGGCTGGTCGAGCAAATGCCAGTCCAGGCTTTGGTCATGGTTCCACTCGCGCTCCTGCGCAAACTCACAGCCCATGAACAGCAACTTCTTGCCCGGGTGGCCCCACATGTAGCCCAGGTACGCACGCACATTGGCCAACTGCTGCCAGCGGTCGCCTGGCATCTTGCCCAGCAGCGAGCCCTTGCCGTGCACCACCTCGTCGTGCGAGATGGGCAGCACAAAGTTTTCATTGAAAGCGTAAACCAGGCCAAAGGTCATCTCACCCTGGTGGTGTTGACGATAGATCGGGTCGCGCGCCATGTAACTCAGCGTATCGTGCATCCAGCCCATGTTCCACTTGTAGTGAAAGCCCAGACCGCCAGCGTAGGTGGGGCGAGACACGGCTGGGTAGGCGGTCGATTCTTCGGCCAGTGTGATCGCCTGTGGGCACTGCACGCCCACCACCTCGTTCATGCGCTTCAAAAAGTCGATGGCCTCCAGATTTTCTCGGCCACCATACGCGTTAGGTATCCATTCGCCCGCCTTGCGGCTGTAGTCGCGGTACAGCATGGACGCGACCGCGTCAACGCGCAGGCCGTCGACGCCAAAACGTTCCAGCCAGTACAGCGCGTTGCCGACCAGAAAGTTGCGTACCTCGGTGCGGCCCAGGTTGTAGATCAGCGTGTTCCAGTCCTGATGAAAGCCTTCGCGCGGGTCGGCGTATTCATACAAATGGGTACCGTCAAAGTTGGCGAGGCCGTGGGTATCGGTGGGAAAGTGCGCCGGCACCCAGTCCAGAATCAGGCCCAGACCCGCGGCATGGCAGCGCGAAACCAGCCGGCCAAAACCCGCCGCGTCGCCAAAACGTGACGTTGGTGCATACATGCCAATCGGCTGGTAGCCCCACGAACCGTCGAATGGATGCTCGCTAATCGGGAGCAATTCAAGGTGTGTGAAACCCATATCTTGTGCGTAAGGTACCAGCGTGTCGGCCAGCTCATCCCAGCTGAGCCAGCGGTTGCCATCCTCGCAGACGCGTCGCCACGAACCCAGGTGTACCTCATAAATGCTCACTGGTGCGTCCAGTGCGTTGGCAGCTTGACGGTCGGGCGTCGGCGGCAATTTGTCGGCCAAACAACCCACCACGCTGGCGGTGGCTGGGCGCAACTCGGCTTGCAATGCGTACGGGTCGGCGCGCTGCGGCAGCACCTCGCTGTGCTGCGTGCGTACTTCATATTTGTAGCGCGCACCGGGCGCCACGCCGGGCAGGAACAGCTCCCACACGCCGCATTCACGGCGCAGGCGCATGGGGTGGCGGCGGCCATCCCAAAAGTTGAAATCGCCAACGACGCTGACACGTGAGGCATTGGGTGCCCAGACCGCAAAACGGGTTCCGGCGACGCCCAGCAAGGTACAGGGTTGCGCGCCCAGCACCTCAAAGGGGCGCAGGTGCGTGCCTTCACCCAGCAACCAGACGTCCATGTCGCCGAGCAGCAGACCAAAGCGGTAAGGATCGTCGAGTTTGCTGCAATCACCGCTGGCCCATTGCACCTGCAAGCGGTACGCTGTGCTCAACTCACCTCGGATGTGGCCTTCAAAAAAACCGGCATCGTGGCGTGGTGTCAGTTTGCCCAGATGAAGCCCAGCATCATCGACGGCCGTGACCGCTGTGGCACCGGGTAAAAAGCAACGTACCGAGATCTGCGTTGTTGCTTTGGCGCCGCGCGCTGGATGCGGCCCGAGCACCGAAAACGGGTCGCCATGCTGGCCTTGGCAAATCTTGCTGATTTCAGGGAACGTCAACATGGCAAAACGCGGAGTTCAATCCGGGCAGGGTGAAACATGCCAAATCGTACGCGCATAGTCGCCAATGGTGCGGTCGGCGGAGAAGGTGCCCATTCCCGCCACGTTGGCCAGCGCCTTGCGGCTCCACCGAGAGGGCTCCCGGTAAAGCGTGTCGACCTGCGCTTGCGCGTCGAGGTAGGACGCAAAGTCGGCCAGCAACAAATAATGGTCGCCGCCCCAGACCAGCGCATTCACCAACGCGCTGTAACGCCCGGGTTCCTCCGGCGAGAATCGTCCGCTGGCGATCGCGTCGAGCACGGCCTTGAGCGCCGGGTTGCCTTCGTAGTGTGCCAGCGGGTGGTAACCGGCCAGCCGCAACGCGCGTACCTCAGGCGTTTTCAGGCCAAAAATGAAAATGTTGTCGTCGCCGACGTTTTGCCGTATCTCAATGTTGGCGCCGTCGTCGGTACCGATGGTCAGCGCGCCGTTGAGCGCCAGCTTCATGTTGCCCGTGCCTGAGGCCTCGGTGCCGGCGGTGGAAATCTGCTCTGACAGGTCGGCGCCGGGCATGATGACCTCGGCCACCGACACGCCGTAGTTCGGAATGAACACCAGTTTGAGCCTGTCGCCGACGCGCGGATCGTTGTTGATGGTCAGGCCGACGTCGTGGATCAGCCGAATGATCGACTTGGCCGCCTGGTAGCTTGAGGCTGCCTTGCCGGCAAAAATGACTGTGCGTGGCACCCAGTCGGCCTGCGGGTCTGCCAGAATCGCCAGGTAGCGCGACACCACATGCAGCACATTGAGCAGTTGGCGCTTGTATTCGTGGATGCGCTTGACCTGTACGTCAAACAAGCTGTCCGGGCTGACGACCACGCCAGTGGTTTTGCAGATGAGCTCAGCCAGCCGCACCTTGTTGTTGCGTTTGATGGCCTGAAATCTTTGCAGAAAAGCGGCGTCGTCCTGGTGTTGTCTGAGACCTTGCAACGCGTCAAGGTTGAGCCGCCAGTCCCGGCCCAGTGTCTCGTCGAGCAAACTGGCTAGCCCTGGATTGGCCTGCGCCAGCCAGCGCCTGGGCGTCACGCCGTTGGTCATGTTGGTAAAACGCTGCGGCCAGAGTGCGGCAAAGTCGGCGAAGATGGTGTGCACCAGCAAATCGGAGTGCAGCGCCGACACACCATTGACCCGGTGGCTGCCCACCACCGACAGATGCGCCATGCGTACACGGCGTTCGCCGTTCTCATCGATCAAGGACAGGCGACGCAAAAAATCTTGGTCACCGGGTTTGAAGCGCGCCGCCAGGTCAAGAAATTCCTTATTGATGCGGTAAATGATTTCCAGGTGACGCGGCAGCACCTGCTGCATCAGCGCCACCGGCCAGGTCTCCAGCGCCTCGGGCATCAGCGTGTGGTTGGTGTAGGAAAAGGTTTTGCCGCACAGCGCCCACGCCTTGTCCCACGGCATGTCGTGCTCGTCGCACAAGATGCGCATCAACTCGGCCACGCCAATGGCCGGGTGGGTGTCGTTGAGGTGGATTGCCACCTGCTCGGCCAGGTTGTCCAGACTGGGATACTCGGACAAATGGCGGCGCACCAGGTCCTGCATCGACGCGGCGACAAAAAAGTATTCCTGCTTGAGGCGCAGTTCGCGTCCGGCCGGTGTGCTGTCGTTGGGGTAGAGCACCCAGGAAATGTTTTCGTACTCGTTTTTGGCACCCGCTGCCCGTGCGTAGTCGCCGGTATTGAACGCGCCCAGGTCGATGTGGTCGGGTGCCACCGCCTTCCACAGCCGCAGGGTACTGACCTTTTCCGTGCCATGACCCGGAACGACCATATCGTGCGCCTTGGCTGCTACTTCGCCGGCGTTTTTCCAGATGACTTTGCCGGCTTCATGCACCACCCAGCCGCCAAAGCGCACCGTATAGGTGAGTTCCGGGCGTGGAAACTCCCAAGGCGTGCCGTCTTTGAGCCAGGAGTCGGGGTATTCGACCTGGCAGCCGTTTTGGATATCCTGGGCAAACATGCCGTACTCGTAGCGGATACCGTAGCCAAACGAAGGCAAACCCAGCGTCGCCATCGAATCCAGAAAGCACGCGGCCAGCCGGCCCAGGCCGCCATTGCCCAGCGCCGCGTCGGGCTCGCACGCCACCACGTCCTCCAGGCGCTGGGCGTGCTGTTGCAAGCCCGTAGCCGCGCCTTCGGTCAGGTCCAGCGCCGCCAGCGCATTGGAGAGCGTGCGGCCCATCAAAAATTCCATTGAAAGATAGACCACCCGGCGTGCCTTGTGACGCCGCTCCGTGCTTTGGGTGGCTACCCAGCGTTCAGACAACTGGGCCCGCGCCACCTGCGCTACCGCCTGCATCAGGTCGATGCGTGACGCGCGCGCTGGCTCCACGCCCACGGTGTGCAGCAAATGGGCATTAATCTGATTGGTCAGCGACTGGGAATGGGTGTGGTCTGGGATGGTCAATGTGAGGCCTCTTGGTGGTGCGGGTTGGCGGTGGGATTGTATTTTGCACGCGGGCGGACGTGGCTTTTACAGCGCCGTTACCAAAGCAATAAGAGTGCCATGCCGATCATGGTGAGCGCGATCACTGCGTCGAGCACACGCCAGGCAGCGCGCGTCTGGAAAAGCGGGACCAGCAAGCGCGCGCCAAAACCCAGCGCCGAAAACCACAACAGGCTACCAGCCATCGCACCCAGGCCAAACAACCAGCGACCCGGATCGTCCCGCTGGCTGGCGATGCTACCGAGCAAGACCACGGTGTCCAGATAGACATGCGGGTTGAGAAAGGTGAAGCCAAAGCAGGTCATCAACGCCGTGCCCAACGTGCTGCTGCGCGAAGCGTCAACCTGCATTCGCCCACCCCGCCAGGCACGACGGGCCGCCAGTACCCCGTAACTGGCCAAAAACAGGGCACCGCCGTAGCGCGTTAACGTCAACAAGCCGGGGTGGCTCTGGATCAGTGCGCCAGCACCGGCCACACCCAGCGCAATCAGCAGCGCATCAGACAGCGCGCAAAACAACACCAGTGCCAACACATGTTCGCGCCTTATGCCTTGGCGCAACACAAAAGCGTTTTGCGAGCCAATGGCCACAATCAGCGCCAGGCCCGTGGCCAGGCCAGTCCAGAAATCAAAGAGCATGGTGTTGTGTGGGTCAACGGGCCTTGTTTTACAGCGTTAACACGACCGCCACAGCCAGCCCTTGGCCATGCAAACCGTCGCCCAGTGACAGATGGGTACGGTGCAGTTCGGCGATACGCTGGCAGATCGCCAAGCCCAGACCGGTGCCGGGCTCACTCTGGGAGGCGGCTCGGTAAAACCGCTCCAGCACGCGTTCGCGCTCACCGGGTGCAATGCCCGGTCCGTCGTCGCTGACGCTCAGGCGCACGCCCTGTTCGTCTGGGGTCAGTTGCACCCGAATCTGGCCGCCGCGCTGGGTGTAATGGATGGCGTTGTCGATCAGATTGGACATCAGCATTGACAGCATGTCAGCGTTGCCACGCACCGGTGGCAAGCCGGGGTGCGCTGACAGCTCCAGCGTCTGGTCGCGTTGCAGAGCGATCGGCGCCAGCTCGGCACACACGGTTTCGGCGATCGTGTTGAGCTGCACTGGCGCAAAGTCGGTCTGCGGTTGCTCGGGGTCGAGCCGTGCCAGCGCCAGCATCTGGTTGACCAGCCGGATCGCGCGCGCCACGCTCGCCTGCAGTTGATCGGTGGCACGCAAGCGCTGTTCGCGGTCATTCAGGTGTCGAACGGCGTACAGCTGGGCCTGGATGGCCGCCAGCGGTGTGCGCAGCTGGTGGGCGGCGTCGTCGGTGAACCGGCGCTCCTGTTCGAGCGTGTGGCCTACGCGTTGCAGCAAGGCGTTGAGTGCGTGGACGATTGGTTTGATCTCGCTTGGCGTGCGCTCGGTGCCGAGCAGCTGCAGGTTGTCGGCTTGCCGAAGCGAAATTTCCCGCTGCAACTGGCCAAGCGGCAGCAAGCCGCGCTGGATCGACAGCCACAACAACAGCAGGAGCAAGGGCAGTCCCAAAGCCAAGGGTGTGGCGGCGTCGATCACGATGTGGCGGACCAGCTGTTGGCGAAATTCATGTGGTTCGGAGACGATCACCTTGACCTGATGCACCGGGTCGTGGAAGCTGTAATGACGCCAGGCCAGACCTTGCGCGTCGATGGCGTCGGTGTAGCCGAGCTGCGTCGTGATCAGGCCCTTGGGCGCATTGCTGGAATGCGCCAGCAAGGCGCCATCGAGCCGCCAAAGCTGGTAGCGCAGGTGCGTGCCGTGCTGTAGGCGTTTCATGGCCTGCACGTTAGGGTCCGGGTTGTCGGCGCCGCCTGCACTGTCGTCAACCTTGGCGTCACCCACCAACAGTTGCTCGATGTCATTGCTGCTGAGAACGATCTCCGGGCCTTGCACCGCCTCGGGATCCGGGTCGATCAACTGCAAAAAAGCTTTCGCGCTGCGTGCCAGGTGGACGTCGTAGAGCTCGTTGAGCTGATCGACGTTGTTGGCGCTGGTCAGCCCGGCAATCGCAATCCAGTACAGCAGACTGACCAGCCCAAGCAACAGCATCAGCCGCTGGCTCAACGACATGGGCCGCCGACCGGTCATGGTGCTGCTTTGACGATGGTGTAACCCACCCCGCGCACCGTCTTGAGCCGCGCCTCGCCGATTTTTTGCCGCAAATGGTGCACATGAACTTCCAGCACATTACTTTCGCCAGCCCGATTGGATCCAAACAGGGACTGCTCGAGCTTGCTTCGGGTAACGACCTGGCCCGCATCTTCCATCAGCACCCGCAAAACCTTGAACTCGCTGCCCGACACGTTGAGCACCCGGCCTGCCAGGGTCACCGACTGGGTGTCGACGTCAAGCGCAAGATCGTCGACCTGCACCCGACCGAACAGACCGCTACGGCGAATCAGCGCCCGCAGGCGTGCGATCAGTTCCTCCATGTCGGTGGTTTTGACCAGAAAGTCGTCCGCTCCCGATTCAAAACACTGCACCTTGTCACGCGTGGTGTCGCGCGCGGTGAGCATCAGCACAGGCAGCTTGTTCTCCAGCGCGCGCAGGCGCTGCAGCAAGCTCACACCGTCCAGGCCAGGCAAGGTAATGTCCAGCACCATGGCGTGAAAGCTGGCATGTTGCAGCAAATCAAGCGCGATCAGGCCGTCGGTCACCCACTGCACCTCAAAGTCTGCGTCGGTCAGGGCGGCCTGCAAGCCTGCGCCCAGCGCCACGTCGTCTTCCACAATCAACAACTTCAACATGCAGCGTCCTTTGTTAACTGTTGCAGCACATGGGCCAGCGCCTGGTGTACGGTAGCCGCGCGTACTGTAGCCCGGTCGCCCGCCAATATGTAGCGTTGACTGCAAACCCCGACGGGGGTCGCCCAACCCAGCCAGACTGTTCCCACCGGCTTGTCGATGCTGCCACCTGTCGGACCGGCAATACCCGTGACGGCGACCGCCACCTGCGCTGGCGAGCGTGCCAGTGCGCCGCTGACCATGGCACGGACCACCGGCTCGCTGACGGCACCGTTCTGTGCCATCAGCGCCGCGTCCACGCCTAGCAGCTGGGTCTTGGCGGCGTTGGAGTAGGTGACAAAACCGCGTTCAAACCAGGCACTGGAGCCGCTCAGGTCGGTGCAAGTGGCGGCAATCAGTCCGCCGGTGCAGCTCTCGGCACTCGCCAGCAGCCATTTTTTTTTGATAAGGATATTGGCTATCAGCCCACATATATCATGCGCTGATAGCTCCTGATGTAATAGCAAATTGGTGGCTGCCTTCATCACCACACCCGCCACAGTGTGATCACCAGCAAGGCGCAAAAAGCCGCTACCAGATCGTCGAGCATGATGCCCCACCCGGCCTGGCGCCAGGCGGCGGGGTCGGCAGCAGGGTCAACGTTGTGGTAGAGCTGATCAGCCCAGGCCACCGGGCCTGGCTTGACCGCGTCAAAGAAACGAAACAGCGCAAAGGCCGCCAACTGGCCCCCAAAACCTGTCGGGCTGATCAGCCACAGCACCAGCCAGAAGGCAACGATCTCGTCCCAGACGATGCTTCCCGGGTCCAACACCCGCATGTGGCGGGCGGTGACCGTGCACGCCCACCAGCCCAGCGGAACACCGACGGCAATCAGCAAACCCCACTGTGATTCGCTCACATGCCCTTGCAGCAGTGCAAAAACAGCCCATGCCCACAGCGTGCCCATGGTGCCGGGGGCCTTGGGGCTCAGGCCCGAGCCAAAGCCCAGCGCCAGCAGATGCGCCGGGTGCGCCATCATGAAGCGCGCGCTGGGCGCAATGGGGCCAGATGGGGCGTCAGGATTGCTCATGGCAGGATTATCCGATCGAGCGGTGGCGTCTGCTTAGCTGATGTGCGCCTGTTTTTCCAGCTCGGCAACCGGCATTGGCCAGCCGTACAGGTAACCTTGGTAGGCATGGCAGCCCATCGCGCGCAGAAAATCTGCCTGTTCCGGGTGTTCGACGCCTTCGGCAATGACGCCAAGCCCCAGACTTTCTGCCAACGCCATGACCATGCGCGCAATCGACGCATCGTTGGTATCGGTAACAATGTTCTTGACAAAACTCTGGTCAATCTTGAGCTGGTCCAGTGGCAGACGCTTGAGGTGGTAGAGCGACGAATAGCCGGTGCCAAAGTCATCGAGCGAAAAGCCCACGCCATGCGCTTTGAGGGCGGTCATTTTCTCGATCATGCTGTCGACGTCGTCAACGAGCATGCTTTCGGTGAGTTCCAGCTTGAGCCGCTCTGGCCGCGCCCCACTGGCGTCCAGCGTGGCCAGCACCTGACCAACAAAGTTTTCTTGTTTGAATTGCAGCGCGCTGACGTTGACGGCAATCGTCAGC
>PFKL01000109.1 GCA_002784245.1 Comamonadaceae bacterium CG_4_10_14_3_um_filter_60_75 | reverse complement strand
CGGTTTGCGTCAACTGCGGGTCGCGTTTCAGGGCATCGACCACCTGGTGCGCGTACTGGCGCGCTTGCTCCAGCGGGTTTTCCACCATCTTGGGTGAGCCGTCGGGGATGATCGTCCAGGTCTGTTTGTCGGCGCTCCGGATGGTGGACAGCTTCCAGTCCTTCACCTCCAAAATCAGCAGGCCGCGCCTTGGGTGTATCACCACAAAGTCAGGGTGAGCATTGGTCGGACCCACTGGCACGTCGTACCACAGCAGATAGTCGTCGTCGAGCTTGTTTTCCAGCCGTTCGGCCAAGCGGCGCTCGCCTGAGGTCATGCGTGATGTGCATGCCCCCAGCGCTGGTATAAGAGTTGCCATGATTTTGATCCCGTCCCTGAGATGTACCTGGCCGATGATAAGCCTGCGCTTGTGCGCCCCCAGTTCAGGCCAGGCAGACTACCTTTTGCCGGTAAAAAACAGCGACAAACCCACCACAATCAAAATCAGCGGCCACCAGGTTCGCAGCAGCGCCGCCAGGCTGACGTTGATATAACCCAGGTTGGTCAGCAGAAAAAATGTGCCAACGCACACCAGCACAATGGCTGCAAAATTACCCTTCATGGTGATCCTTTTTGATGGTTTGAAATGAGCCGCATTGTCGCTACTTTGCTCGCGCCCAGGCTGGTCAAGCGGTGTGTTGCGCCGTTACCATTACCGCCATGAAAAAGCCCCCGCTTGCCGACCACGCCGCCTGCCCCTGCGACAGTGGCAAAACCTACGCCAACTGCTGTGGCCGCTGGCACGCAGGTTACACACAAGACCAGCCAGCGCCCACACCCGAGGCGCTGATGCGCTCGCGCTACAGCGCCTATGTGCTGGGCCTGATCGACTACCTGCTGGCCACCTGGCATCCCAGCACCTCGCCGGGCGAGTTGGCGCTGTCACCGGTCAAATGGCTCGGCCTGGAAGTGCGCCACGCCCAGGCCACCGGTGACGTGGGTGTGGTGGAGTTTGTGGCGCGTTATCGGGACGCTGGCCGTGGTGTGCGCCTGCATGAAATCAGCCGCTTTGTGCGTGAAGACGGCCGCTGGCTTTACATCGATGGCACGCAGCAGGATGAAGTCTGATTGCTATTGCGTCAATAGCTGCTTGCGCTTTCACAATAAGGGCCAGAAGCTGATTTTTTATAAATTTCCTGGCGCTCGCCCAGGTCGTGAGCAGATCCGGGTTGGGCTGTGCCAGACCCAACGCCGACCAAAACAAACCCTGGTAGTCCGTCTCGCCAAAACACTGACGTGAAATCGTGCCTTTTCCTGCCTGGCGTTATTGCTCGTCGTTGCCATAGCTGCGGCTATGTGGCCTCCTCTCGCCTAGCCTGTCTGGAAAATTCATCGATTTCACTTTGTAACCGTTTTGGCGAGACGAACTACCGGGCAGGCGCATCATGTCGAACCCGGTGCGGCGACTGGGTCACGCGCAGGCTTGAACAGCCACAGCGCCGTCAAATCAGTCGGGTGATTCATCAACCACCGCCATGTGCGAAGCGGCCCAACATGTCACCGCGTCGACATCAGACTTGACTTGCGCATGGATCAGTAGCGCAGCACTTTGGCCAAAAAATTCACCATCAATGGATGCTGTGGCGCTGAAAACAGCTCGGCTGAGCGACCTTCTTCCAGAATCTGGCCTTCGGCAATGAACAGGCAGCGGTCGGACACTTCGCGGGCAAACCCCATGTTGTGGGTAACGATGATCAGAGGACGGCCTTCGGCGCGCAGCTCGGCAATGCAGTCGAGCACCTCGGCGGTCATCTCGGGGTCAAGCGCAGACGTGGGTTCGTCAAAAATCAAAAAACGTGGCTCAATGGCAATGGCACGCACAATCGCCACCCGCTGCTGCTGCCCGCCTGAGAGCTCGGCTGGACGCTGATGCGCGTGAGCCAGCAACTGAAAGCGTTTGAACAAGGCATCAGCCGTGTCACGCGCTTGGCCGCGCGCCACGCCATGCACCTTGACCAGCGGCAACATCACATTTTCAAGCGCCGTGAGGTGCGGAAACAGGTTGTAGCCCTGGAACACAGTGCCAATGCTGCGCCGGTGCGCCAGCAGGGCTTGTTCGGTGAAGGCTAACCAGTCTTGGCCTATGCGCAGGCGGCCTGAGTCAGGCTTTTCCAGACCCGCGATGGTTCTGAGCAAGGTAGTTTTGCCGCCACCGGACGGGCCCACGATGGCCAGCGACTGAAATTCTGGCACCTTGAGGCTAATGTCGCGCAGCACTGGGCGCGCGCCAAACTGCTTGCAGATGCCGCAAAACTCAAGTTGCAAAGTGAAACCTCCGCTCCAGGATGCGACTGACCAGTGAAATGGGCAGCGTGAGCAAAAGGTAACCCACAGCCAGTGGCAAATAGCTCTCCAGGGTGCTGTAGGTGAAGGCGTTAACCTCTTGCGCGTTGAGCGTGAACTCACCCACCGCAATGATCGACAGCAGCGAAGAGTCTTTGATGATGGAGGCAAACTGGCCCGTCAATGGCGGGATGAGCTGACGCACCACCTGTGGGTAAATCACGTAGCGGTAGGTTTGCAGCTGGGTCAGCCCAATGGCACGCGCCGATTCGCGCTGCGAGCCCCGAATGCTCTCAATGCCCGCGCGAATCATCTCCGACAAATAAGCCCCAGCAAACAGCGACAGCGTCAGCGCCCCCGCCACGTAGCGGTTGTTCAGGCCAAAGGCACTGGCCACCACATAGAAAAAAATCAGAATCTGCACCAGCAGTGGCGTACCACGCACCGCCTCCACATACAGCACCGCCAGGTAGCGCAGTGGCAACACGGACGAGCGCTGTGCCAGTGCGGTCAGCAGACCAATCAGCAGACTCAACAGCAAAGCCGCGGCAGAAATGGCCACGGTGACCAGCCAGCCGTTGATGAATTTTTGCCGGTATTCCCAAATGGCCGCCCAGTTCCAGCCGTATTTCAGTTGGCTAAAGGCAAAACTGAACACCGCCGCCATCAGCAAGCCGACCAAACACCAGGAAAGCAGCTGGGCAGCGAGTGTTACCGGCTGCCCACGTTTTTGCATCAGCATAAAACGCACTGGCGCGTCCGACTAGACCTGGCAAATGGGGGGCACCACAGCAGGCTTGCCTCAAGCATCACAGGAAAAAAGAGTAGCCCAGGCGTTTGAACTCGACGTTCATTTCTTTCAGGTAGCGGTCGCCCAGTTTGTCAAAGCCGCCGCTGGTTCGGTAACTCTTGATGAACTGGTTGACTTGGTCTTTGAGCGCGCTGTTGTCTTTGCTGATGCCAATGGCCCAGGATTCCTTTTGAAATGGCTCCAGCAGGGTGCGGGTGGTTTCCTGGTTGCGCTGCCAGTTGCGGTAGTTGGACATTTGGTCGTAGATGAAGGCGTCGGCCTTGGCTTGCGAGACTTCCAAAACTGCAGCGGACTCTTTGTCAAACACCAGCACTTGGGCATTTTTGAGCTGGCTCATGGCATAAATATGGCCTGTCGTGCCTTTTTTGACGGCAACTTTCACGCCGGCTTGGTTCAAATCAGCAATGCCTTTGGCGGTGGACGCTTTTTTCAGCAGCAGGCACAGGCCGGAGGAAAAGTAACGGTCAGAAAAATTAATCGATTTAGCACGCTCTTCGGTGGCGGTCATGGAAGAGATCACCAGGTCAATCTTGCCTGTTTTGAGTGCAGGAATCAGGCCATCAAAAGAGGTGTTTTGGATGACCAGAGGGCGCCCCAGACTTCTGGCCAGGTCGGTGGCCAAATCGACACTGAAGCCAGTGGGCTTGCCACTGGTGTCGGTCATTTCAAAGGGCGGGTAAGCCAGCTCCATGCCAACGATCAAGGGTTTGGCGGGCTCTGCAGCAAATGCTGCGGAGGTGCTGGCCAGCGTGGCAATGAAGGTGTTGAGTAGTGCGCGGCGGTTGAATTGCATGGCAGCTTTGTGGTGTGAATTGAAAGATTTTTGAATTTAAGCGATTTCGCTTGATTCGGTTTTTGCCTTCAACAAAGCCTGACTTCACAGCAGCCTATTGCTTCTGCAGCTGCAACTCGCAGTTGGCTTGCGGTTGTGAACGCTGGAATGTTCGGATGGACCAGGCATGGGGCAGCCGCATGTGATGTGGGTGAATACGACACCTTCTGGCAGCCACAACGGGCTGCTGCTACATTGCAGATGCATGAGCTAGCAATGACCCTTTTGCGCATGACAAAAGCTTTCAAACAGGCGCGGAACACCTCTGAAACCACCGCCAATTTACCTCAAAAGCATGACCGTGACCAGTCGCCCTTTCCCCCACCCAGCACAGACCTGGAACCAGCGCTTTTCTCAAGACAGTTATGTTTTTGGCACCGAGCCCAATGAGTGGCTACGGCGACAAGCGTCCGTCTGGCGGGCAGGTTCACGCATCCTTTGTGTGGCCGACGGCGAGGGGCGCAACAGGAAATTTTTCCAATGAATACCCAGATGCTCAATGCCGACTTGTCACTGCGCTGCGTGGTCAACAGCAACACCTTGCCATGGCAAACATCTCCGTCACCCTTCGTTCATCGGCGGCTCTTGGAACGCAATGGCGGCGAGGTGGCGCGAGCAACTTCCATCGTACGGTACGAGCCCGGTGCCAAGTTTGATTGGCACGAGCACGACCTTGGGGAAGAAATTCTGGTGCTCGATGGCACGCTCAGCGACGCATTGGGCGACTACGGTCCGGGCACTTACCTGAAAAATCCCTCGGGCTCCGGCCACGCGCCATTTTCCGAGAACGGGTGCACCTTGTTTGTGAAACTTCGCCACCTTGCGCATGACGACCACGAGCGGGTGGTTGTTTCAACTCGTGAAGCACCCTGGTTTCAAGGCCTGGTGGCGGGCCTGACCGTGTTGCCCTTGTCTGAATTTGGAACCAGCCACACGGCCATGGTTCGTTGGGCGCCCGAAACCTATTTCAATCCGCACCGGCATTACGGTGGTGAAGAGATTTACGTCGTGGAAGGTGTCTTTTCAGACGAGCACGGTAGCTACCCGCAGGGAAGCTGGCTTCGCAGTCCCCACTTAAGCCAACACCAACCGTTCAGTGTCGAGGGTTGCCTGATCTTGGTAAAGACCGGCCACCTACTTGATTGAAGTCCATCCTTGTTGGGCTTGGCAGATCCAGACCCCCGCCAGTGCTGATGGCGCACCCAAAATGCGTCAGCATGAGGTGATCCGCGCGATGTGGTGCACCAACCCCAAGGCCTTGCCCGCACCGCCCGAAGCGGCCCGAGCGCGCTATACGGCAGGAACGACACCACACATAGCTATTTTAGTAATAGCTGCTTGCACAGGTATTCATTGGTCTAGAGGCTGATTTGTTATAAATTTCTTTGACAGCTTCGGTCTTGCGTAGAGCCAAAGCGCAGCCTGGAACTTTCATCCACACGACGCCCAGTTCCACCACCGCCAAGCCGATGCCACATGTGGCCATGCCGCTGACCCAACCCGGACGCTTTGTCTGCACTGGCAACCGCTCTCGGGCGTTGGGCTGGTAATGCGTGGGGCAGTCCACAAAATCGCCCGGGCCACCCAGCGCAGCGATCATGCAAGAAAACTGCTCTAGCCCTTTTCCTATATGCAGAGCATGTTCTCATTTTTATAGCGATTGCAGCTCATCTGGCGCCAAGCCATCCATCAACAGCAGTTCCGCCCTCAGGCGCAGGGTGACTTCTTTGAACAGCGCATGAGCGGATCATGGGGGGTGAACATTTCGGGCACATCAAAGCGGAACTCCAGCGGCAGGCGCACCGCCTGGCTGGGTCACGGGGGCGTCGGTCATGCCCACCGCGCTGGCCACGGTAGGCGGCGCAAAACCTTCCAGCGCGGTGTGGCGAATCTGCACCGCGTGGGTGATGTGTTCGGTCAAGCCGCCCCAGCCCGAACCCAGCACCACGGCGATACGCGGTCGCCGGTGGGGGGTGCGCTATCGGAGGCTGGCGAGGGCGTTCACGGATGCCACATTACAAAACGACCAGGTGTTCTGGCTTGGCACCATACACTGCGGTCAAAGGAATACGCCGATCAAAAGTAACAAAGCGGCCATGGTTCTTGACAGCCAGACCCAACAAATACAGGGCAGTGAGTTGCTTGGAACTGTGCATGTGCGAATGCCGAAAAAGTTGACCCTCCAGCAAGCTGATGTCGTCTGGCCACTGCACGTGCATGGTGGCGGCGGTGTGCTGCAAGTGGTCAGCATCAGGCAGCGCCCGCATCAAATGCCTTCCGCGTCACGAAGGCGGTCGATCAGCATCGTTGGTAACGATGCCGCTGCGCTTGGGTAGCGGGTGAATGCCGCAACTGGCCAGCCTTTCAGACGCTTGCAACTGGGGGCTGGGCTGGTGGCTGAAGACGGTGTGGCCGGCATGGTTTTACATGATCGGCTTCAGCTTTGAGTCCTACGCCTGTCAACTGCATGACGCGCGCCTGGGTCAGCAGATGGTGCAGGGTTTGCGACGCCACCGCGATGGACAAGCCTGCCGGACGCACGTTGGAGATGCAATTGCGTTGTGCATCGGTCTTGCCAAGGGCCGGGGCCCAGGTGAGGTAGAGCCCCAGGCTGTCTGGCGAACTCAATCCGGGGCGCTCGCCGATCAGCACCACCACCATGCGGGCCTTGAGCAACGCAGCGACCTCATCGCCAATGGCCACACGGCCCTGCTCGACAACGGCCACCGGGGCGATTGACCAAGTTTGAGTGGCATCGGCTTGCAGGCGTTGCAACACGGCGGCGATCAGCGGCACGGCGTTCTGGTGAATGGCCAGGGCACTGAGCCCATCGACTACCACAAAGGCCAGGTCATACGGGGCATCATCGGAGGAGCGGATTAGGCTGACCGCACCCGTGCGCGCGCTGCCAGGGTAGCGCGGCTGCTTTTGCCACTGCGTCAACGTGTTGAGCGAGGCCGCGTCCAGCCGCCGTCCCCACTCTGGCCGCTGCAAATACAGTGTGCGATCAGCGGCCTGGCTGTGCAGCAACAGCGTTGACAAACCCAAGGCTTGCAAGGATGCCGCCACCCCAGCAGCGTCCAGCGGCAAATGCACCGCATCGCGCGCTTGTGCATGCGCCAGCTGAAACGCCAGATGTGCAGCGGTGGGCAGGCTGACCCCGGCGCGCCCCAGGGCGATGCGCGCGTCGGTGAAGTTTTTCAGCGCGTCCCACGGCGTGGGCGTGATCAGGTGGGTCGTCATTGACCTGGCCTCAAGGCGGCTGGACGGCATGATGGCATCACCGGTTTGATCTGATATTTCAAGTGAACGCGGGTCATGCGGGTCATGCGGGCGGCCCTGCCAGTCTCTGGATGGCGGCTGAAAAAGTGCCGGGCAGTTGCGTGGTCAGGCGCTGCTGTGGGCTGCCAACGCCCGCCGCCGTGCCCAGCCCCATTTTCTCCAGCCAAGCCTCAAACTCGGGCGCAGCGCGCAGGCCTAGCACCTGGCGCAGCACTTGCGCGTCATGAAACGAGGTGCTTTGGTAGTTGAGCATGATGTCGTCCGAGCCCGGCACGCCCATGATGAAGTTGCAGCCCGCCGCACCCAGCATCAGCATCAGCGCGTCCATGTCGTCACCATCGGCCTCGGCGTGGTTGGTGTAGCACACGTCGCAGCCCATGGGCAGGCCCAACAGCTTGCCGCAAAAGTGATCTTCCAGCCCAGCGCGGGCGATTTGCTTGCCGTTGAACAGGTATTCTGGCCCGATGAAGCCGACCACGGTGTTGACCAGCAGCGGCTTGAAGTGCCGCGCCACGGCGTAGGCACGCGCCTCCAGGGTTTGCTGGTCACAACCATGGTGGGCGTTGGCTGACAGCGCGCTGCCCTGGCCGGTTTCAAAGTACATCACGTTGGTGCTGCGCTGCCCGTTTTCGTCGAACAGCGTGGGGCGTTGCAGCGACAGGGCCGCATCCCGTACCTCAGCCAGCAGCGCCAGGTTCAGGCCAAAGCTGCTGTTGGTGGCCTCGGTGCCGCCGATGGACTGAAACACCAAATCCACTGGCGCGCCGCGCTCGATCGCCTGCAGCGTGTTAGTGACATGCGTGAGCACGCACGACTGCGTGGGAATGCCCCAGCGTGCAATCACGTCGTCCAGCAGACGCAACAGGCGCACCACTTGCGCGGTGTTGTCGCCCGCCGGGTTGATGCCAATCACCGCGTCGCCACTGCCCAGCAACAGACCGTCGAGCAGGCTGGCGACAATACCTTGCGCGTCGTCCGTGGGGTGATTGGGCTGCAAGCGCGTGGCCAGGCGGCCGGGCAAACCCAGCGTGCTGCGAAATTGCGTGACCACCTGGCATTTGCGGGCGATCAGGATCAGGTCTTGCAAACGGCAAAGCTTGCTGACTGCGGCTGCCATTTCTGGCGTCAGGCCGGGGGCAAGGGCTTTCAGGGTTTGCGGCGTGGCGAGGTCGCTCAGCAGCCAGTTACGGAAGTCGCCCACGGTGAGGTGGCTCACGGGTGCAAAGGCCGCCGCGTTGTGGGTGTCGATGATCAGGCGGGTGACTTCGTCGGCCTCATACGGCACCACCACTTCGTTCAAAAAGCTGGCCAGCGGCACGTCCGCCAGTGCCATTTGCGCGGCCACGCGTTCCTGCGCATCGGCCGCCACCACCCCCGCCAGTTGGTCGCCCGAGCGCAGCGGACTGGCTTTGGCCAGGAGCGTGCGCAAGCTATCGAAGTGGTAGCTTTGTGCGCTTATGGTGTGGGCGTAGGGCACGGTTTTTACCCCTCAATCTTGACATCTGAGAGTAAGGTGATTTGCCCCTCAAGTCTGACTTTGTTGTAGTAACGCTCGTCCGCCGTGACCAGCACTGCGCCCGGTGTATGCAGCGCAACGGCGTGGTAAAGCGTGTCAAACAGGTGATGCTGGTAGCGCGTGGCCAAGTCCAGTGCCGTCAGGTAAATCGTGGGACTTGTCACGGTTTGATAGCTGATGTCCAGCAGGTCCAACAAATCTTCCTGGGCATCAGTGGGTTTGAGGCGAGCCAACACTGCGGCAACCTCAGCCATGAAGTGCGGCGGCTGAATCAGGGGTAGCTGGCCAACCACCGAACGCTCCAATATCTGCAATGCCAGATCAGCGTGCTGCTCGTTCGGTCGGTCTTTGAGGAACCACTTGACGGCAACGCTGGCATCAACGACCAGGCTCACGGTCGGCCTTCTTCACGGGCGGAACGTAACTGGGCCTCTGTGACGCTGGGGGCGTGTTGTCTGCGCTTGAGAATGCGCTGAAAAGCGTCTTTGTTGCGCTGTTGGCTTTGCGCGCGCTCAACCGCCTCACGCATCAAGTCAGCAATGACCGCACTCTTGTTTTGGCCTTCAAAAGTGATGTTGAAGGCAGCTTTGATGTCTTCCGGAACACTGAAATTGACGGTGGACATAGCGATCTTTCATTGTTGAAAAGTTCAACAACATTGTGATGGAATGCACCTGCCCCGTCAATCTTGCTTTTTTGGTGGGGTGCTTGGGTCTTTTGAGGGTCAGGGAAAGACCCGTTGGAGCCGGTCACGACAGGCAGCTTTCCGGATGCCCACTTCAACTCCAGGCAGAAGCCGTTGAAGGCGGGATTGGCAAAGGGCAGCACGGCTTCATATTGAATCGACGCTCATCGTCTACGCATTGCTAACCGGGCAGGAAAGCAGCCGACAGTTTGATGACTGTAGGGCTTTCTCTTGACTTTTTCCAAACTTGTCATAACATACAAACATTAGCCAATCAGGAGAGTTAAGATGAGCGTGCACACCTGTTCAAGTCGTGAGTTCACCCGAGATGTTGGTGCCGCCAAACGGGCAGCAGCGCAAGGTCCTGTTTTCATCACCGACAGGGGGCGACCGGCGTTTGCCTTGCTCAAAATTCAAGACTATTACGAGCTCACGGGAAAGCAGGAAGTATCACTTTTGGACTTAATGGACTCAATTCCGGGTGGCGAAGGAATAGAGTTCGAACCAAAGAAGGTGCGGGTAGAAATAAGTGTCGCTGATCTACTTTGAGGCCAGCAACCATGTATGTTTTAGATACGAACGTCATTTCGGAGTTGCGTCACGGAAAACCGAATCAGTCCTTGGAAGTGCGTGCATGGGCTGCGGACAAACCGGTCAGCCATTTGTTCATTTCCGCCATCAGCATACTGGAACTGGAAAAGGGGGTTTTGGCGCTGGAGCGCCGCACACCGCCACAAGGTAGTGCATTGCGCATCTGGCTAAATGGGGTGAAGGCAAACTTTACAGATCGTATATTGCCGTTCTCAGGAACCACAGCCACTTTATGCGCGGCTATGCATGTGCCAGACCCGAAGTCTGAACGTGATGCCATGATTGCTGCCACGGCTTTGGAGCATGGAATGACAGTGGTCACACGCAACGTTGTGGACTTTGCAGGAACGGGCACGAAGCTGATCGATCCGTTCTTGGCTTAGTCAATTTGACACAATAGCGATTCACTGTAGACAGTCGATGGCGGGTCCAGCGACACTCGGAAACCATACCAGATTGAGCAAGGTCGGACCACCGGGTGAACGTCGGGTCTGGAGCAGGTATTTCGGGCAGACCTATGTCAGAAACCGCCGCCAAGCGGAAATACCACTTGTCAGCTTGAGCTGCCAGACACACCGTCCTTTTGCCCCTGCATCAGCGTCAACGCCAGCACCGCTGATGCCACCATCAGCAGCAAGCTCACCGCGTTCAAGACCGGCGTGGCCCCTTCGCGCATGCGGCCATACATCATCACCGTCAGCGGCGAATCAGAGCCGACCAGCATCAGCGTGGTGTTGAAGTTCTCAAAGCTCATCAGGAATGAGATCGCGGCCGAGCCAATCAGCGCGGGTTTGAGGTACGGCAGGGTGATGGTCCACAGCACCGCTGCTCTTGATGCCCCCAGGTTGTAGGCGGCTTCTTCCAGCGTCACGTCAAAGCGTTTCAGGCGCGCGGTGATGGTCAGCGTGGCGATCGAGACGATGTACGAAAACTGCCCCAGCACCACCAGCGGCAAGCCGGGGCGCAAAAACTCCAGCTCCAGCCCCCACAGGTCATCGGCCAGGTTGGCAATGCGGCTGGCAAACGCCAATATGGAGATGCCCAGGATCACCCCCGGAATCACCAGCGGGGCCAGCATCAACAGTGACAGCGCCTGCTTGCCGCGAAACTGCGTGCGCTCGATCAAGAACGCATTGGCCGTGCCCACCAGCACCGACAGCAGCGTGACCCAAAGCGCCACCACCACGCTGGTCCAGATGCTGCCCAGCATCTCTCTGTCGGCAAACAGACCACGTCGCGTGGACTCGGCGCTGCCCAGAAACCAGTCCAGCGTGAAGCCGCGCCAGGGCGGGGCCGGATAAGGCGCGTCGTTGAAGGCAAACACCGCCACGATGACCAGCGGCAAAAACAAAAAGGCAAAGAACGCCACGCCGTAAACCACGGTGCTGGCACGCAGCCACAGCGGGCGAGGCAGCGAGGCGATCATGTTTTTTGCATCACTTCGCCAAACTTCTGGCCACTCAACTTCAAGCCCGCCCAGACGATGGCGGTGCTCAAGCCCAGCAGCAAAAAGCCAAATGCCGCGCCCTGCTCCCAGTTAAACCGCGTGATGAACTGGGTGTAGATTTGCTCGGTGAACCACTGCGAGTTTTTGCCACCCAAGAGCGTCGGTGTCAGGTAGTTGCCCAGCGTCAGCATGAACAC
>PFKL01000017.1 GCA_002784245.1 Comamonadaceae bacterium CG_4_10_14_3_um_filter_60_75 | reverse complement strand
GGTGTGCCAGTCGGTGGCTTGCTGAAAGCGGTGCGCCACGTTGAGCAGCCGCGCTTCCGACAGATGGTTACCAATGAGTTGCAAACCCACCGGCATGTGGTTCGCGCCAAAACCCACCGGCAAACTCATGCCGGGCAGACCCGCCAGCGACGCCGGCAGGGTAAAGATATCGGCCAGGTAGTCGGTCAACGGGTCGGCATGTCCACCGAGTTTCCAGGCCACCGTGGGCGCCACCGGCCCGACGATCACGTCGCACTGCTGAAACGCCTGCTGGAAGTCGTCAGCGATCATGCGGCGGATTTTTTGTGCTTGCAGGTAGTAGGCATCGTAGTAGCCGTGCGAGAGCACATAGGTACCAATCATGATGCGGCGCTTGACCTCGTCGCCAAAGCCTTCGGCACGGGTGCGCTCATACATGTCGGCCAGGTCGGTGTAGTCCTTGGCGCGGTGGCCAAATTTCACCCCGTCAAAGCGGCTCAGGTTGCTCGACGCTTCAGCCGGCGCAATGATGTAGTACACGGGAATCGACAACTCGGTACGCGGCAGCGAAATCGGCACCCGCTTGGCCCCCAGCGTCTCATATTGCTTGAGCGCGGCATCCACCGCAGCGCGCACATCGTCACTCAAACCTTCACCAAAAAATTCGGTGGGCACGCCAATGCGCAGACCGGCGAGGCTGTCATTGAGTTGAAGGGAAAAATCTTCGGTGGGCACGTCCAGCGAGGTTGAGTCGCGGTCCAGGTCCGGCCCGCACATGGTCGACAGCAACAAAGCGCAATCTTCGGCGCTGCGCGCCAGTGGCCCGGCCTGGTCAAGGCTGGACGCAAAAGCCACCATGCCATAGCGCGACGCGCGCCCATAGGTTGGTTTGATACCCGTCACGCCGCAAAACGACGCAGGTTGACGAATGGAACCACCGGTGTCGGTGCCAGTGGCTGCCGGTGTCAGCCGTGCCGCCACCGCGGCGGCGCTGCCCCCCGATGAGCCGCCTGGCGTGCGCGTGGTATCCCACGGGTTTTTGGCCGGACCAAAAGCCGAGTTTTCGTTGGCCGAGCCCATGGCGAATTCGTCGCAATTGAGTTTGCCCAAGCTCACCGCACCGGCCTGCGCCAGCCGCGCCACCACGGTGGCGTCAAACGGTGAGCGGTAGCCTTCGAGCATTTTGGAGCCGGCCGTGGTGACAAAGTCTTGGGTGACAAAGATATCTTTGTGCGCCAGCGGCACGCCTTCGAGTGCGCCTGCCGTGCCGGCGGCCAGACGGGCGTCGGCCGCGCGGGCTTGCGCCAGCGTTACGTCCGGGTTGGTGTCAAGAAACGCACCAAGGGCAGCGTGCGCCTGGACACGACTGAGAAAATGCTGGGCAACTTCAACGCTGGAGACTGCGCGCGCGCGCAACTGCGCGGCCAATTCGGTCAGCGTCAGGTCGTGTAATTCGTGAGTGGAGGGCGACATGGTGATGGATTCGGGTTATTCAATGACTTTGGGCACCAGGAACAGGCCCGACTCGACCGCCGGCGCGCTCCTTTGGTTGGCCTCGCGCTGGTTGGGCTCGCTGGCCACGTCGTCGCGCAAGCGCAGCGACTGCGCCAGCGTCACATCCACTGGATGCGCCAGGGGCACGATACCGGCGGTGTCCACGGCGCGCATTTTTTCAACAATACCAAAAAAATCATTGAGTTGCGTGCACAAGCGCGCACGCTCCTGGGGCTGCAGGCCGAGCCGGGCCAAACGCGCCAGGCGGTCAATATCAACGGGGGTCAGGGCCATGGTTTTTCCATCGAAACAAGGTGTAAAACGCGGGAATTACGGCGTCGGCAAGCAAGTTATGCACAGGCCATGGGGTATTATCCCGCCTTTACGTTTGCGTCTGAAAAAGCGTTGTTTCAGACCCCAAAACGCCGTTTTGATCATTAATTTGGGCGACTTGTCGGCCGAAGCGCCGCGGGTGCCCGCACAAGGATACCTTCATGTTTGGAACTTTCCGGCAATATTTTTCAACCGACCTGGCCATTGACCTGGGTACCGCCAACACCCTGATTTACGTGCGCGACAAGGGCATTGTGCTCGACGAGCCCTCGGTGGTGGCGATCCGTCACGAAGGCGGCCCGCAAGGTAAAAAGACGATCCAGGCCGTCGGCAAGGAAGCCAAGGCCATGCTCGGCAAAGTGCCCGGCAACATCGAGGCGATTCGCCCGATGAAAGATGGCGTCATTGCCGACTTCACCGTCACCGAGCAGATGCTCAAGCAGTTCATCAAGATGGTGCACCCGCGCAGCATTTTCCGGCCCAGCCCGCGCATCATCATCTGCGTGCCTTGCGGCTCCACCCAGGTGGAGCGCCGCGCCATCCGCGAGAGCGCCCTGGGTGCCGGTGCCAGCGACGTTTACCTGATCGAAGAACCCATGGCTGCCGCGATTGGCGCCGGTTTGCCAGTCTCTGACGCACAGGGCTCGATGGTGGTCGACATTGGTGGCGGCACCACCGAGGTTGGCGTGATCTCGCTCGGCGGCATGGTCTACAAGGGCAGCGTGCGTGTTGGCGGTGACAAGTTTGACGAAGCGATCATCAACTACATCCGCCGCAACTACGGCATGTTGATCGGCGAGCCCACCGCCGAGGCGATCAAAAAGAACATCGGCTCGGCCTTCCCCGGCAGTGAAGTGCGCGAGATGGAAGTGCGCGGCCGCAACCTCTCAGAAGGCGTGCCGCGCAGCTTCACCATCTCCAGCAACGAAATCCTTGAAGCGCTCACCGACCCGATCAACAACATCGTCTCGGCCGTCAAAAATGCACTGGAACAAACGCCGCCTGAACTGGGCGCCGACATTGCCGACCGCGGCATGATGCTCACCGGTGGTGGCGCGCTGTTGCGCGACCTGGACCGCCTGCTGGCCGAGGAAACCGGCTTGCCGGTGCTGGTGGCCGAAGACCCGCTGACCTGCGTGGTGCGCGGTTGCGGCATGGCGCTGGACCAGGTCGAGCGCCTGGGCTCGATCTTCACCAGCGAATAAGCGAACGGACGCAGCGATGCCACTGGGTACGCTGGAGAGTTCGCCGCCGCCTTTTTTCCGGCAGGGGCCCTCGGCCCTGTCCAAACTTGTTTTTTTCGGGGTGCTGTCGCTGCTGCTGATGGTGGCTGACCTGCGCTTTCAGGTCGCACAGCCAATACGAAGCACCCTGGCCACGGTGCTGTACCCGCTGCAATGGGCCGTGTTGCGGCCGTTTGTCTGGCTGCAAGACAGCGGCCGCTACTTTGAGTCCTTGCAAAACTCACAGGCCGATGCCGCCAGCGCCCAATACCGCCTGGGGCTGCAGTCGCAGCGGGCCCAGCAGGTCGAACAGCTGACGCTGGAAAACACGCGACTGCGCCAGTTGCTTGAGCTGCGCGCGCGCGTCAACACGCCGGCACTGGCTGCGCAGGTGCTTTACGACGCGGCCGATCCATTCACAAAAAAAATTATCATCGACCAAGGGGCGCTGGCCGCTGTAGTGCCCGGCTCGCCGGTAATCGACGAAGTTGGCGTACTGGGCCAGGTCACACGGGTTTACCCGCTGGTCAGCGAAGTCACCCTGGTCACCGATCGCAACCAATCGATCCCTGTGCTCAATGCGCGAACCGGTGTGCGGGCATTGGCGTTTGGCGACGCCAGCGTTGGCGGTGAACTTGAGCTGCGTTTTCTTGACGCGAATGTGGACATGCAGGCCGGCGATGTGCTAACCACCAGCGGCATTGACGGCGTCTACCCACCCGGTCTGCAGGTGGCACGGGTCAAGGGCGTTGCCCGGCAGAGCGACTCTACCTTTGCCCACATCCGCTGTGAGCCCCTGGCGCAGGTCAGTGGTGCGCTGCACGTGCTGGTGCTCAAGCCGGTGCAACTGACCTCCGCCCCGTTGACGCCAGAGCCGATACCACTGGCGGCCAAAAAACCCAGGGGCAAGCCATGATCATGCCCCGCGGTCAGCAGTTGCTGATGCCGGTCAAGCCGGTATTTATCTGGGCCAGTCTGGTCGCCGCGCTGGCCTTGGCCATGGTGCAAAACATGGTGTTTTGGGGACGCGCGGCCTGGCTACCTGACGTGGTGGCGGTGGTCTTGTTGTTCTGGACCGTGCAACAACCGCTGCGCGTGGGCGTGGGTACCGCGTTTGTGCTCGGTTTGGCAGTCGACGTGCATCAGGGTGGCTTGCTTGGACAGCACGCTCTGACCTACACCGCCTTGAGTTTCCTGGCCCTTGGCATTCACCGCCGCCTGCTGTGGTTTACCTTGGCCAGCCAGATGGCACAGGTGCTGCCGCTGTTTGTGGCAGCGCATGTGCTCGCGCTGCTGGTTCGCATCGCTGCCGGGGACGCATTGCCGGGCTGGTCAATGGTGCTGGCGCCCTTGCTGGAAACCCTGCTCTGGCCGGTGGTCAGCGTGCTGCTGCTCATGCCGCAACGCCAGTCACCCGACCCGGATGAAACCCGTCCGCTTTGACTTGACATGACTGTCTTTCGCAATGTTCAGGCAGAGCTGGCACGCTTTCGGCTGCGGGTGCTGGTGGCCAGCGTCGTCGTCCTGTTGTGCTTCGGGCTGTTGGTGGCGCGGCTGGTCTACCTGCAGGTGGTGCGCCATGACGACTTGCGCGCGCAGGCCGAGAGTAACCGCACGGCGATCGTGCCGGTGGTGCCCAACCGGGGCTTGATTCTGGACCGCAACGGCATCGTGCTGGCGACGAATTATTCGGCCTACACGCTGGAGATCACGCCATCCAAAGTAGCCAACCTGGAACAGACGATCGACGAACTGGCCAGCGTCATCGAGATCACCGTACGCGACCGGCGTCGCTTCAAAAAACTGCGCGAAGAGGGCAAGAGTTTCGAATCGCTGCCGCTGCGCAGCCGACTCAGTGACGAGGAAGTGGCCCGTTTCGCCGCCCAACGCTGGCGCTTTCCCGGCGTTGACATCAAGGCGCGGCTGTTTCGCAGTTACCCCTACGGCGAGCTCGCCAGCCATGTGATCGGCTACATCGGGCGCATCAACACCAAAGAAAAAGAAACGCTCGACGAGTCCGACGAAGCGGCCAACTACCGCGGCACCGACTACATCGGCAAGCTCGGCATCGAGCAGCGCTTTGAGTCGCTGCTGCACGGCACCACAGGCATCGACGCCATGGAAACCTCAGCCGGCGGGCGCGCCACCCGGCGACTGGCCAGCCAACCCGCGGTACCTGGCAACAACGTCCGCTTGTCGATCGACATCAAGCTACAAAAGCTCATTGAAGACCTGTACGGCGAACGCCGCGGCGCACTGGTAGCGCTGGACCCAACAACCGGCGAGGTGCTGGCCTTTGTCAGCAAGCCGACGTTCGATCCCAACCTGTTTGTCGACGGCATCGACCAGGACAACTGGCAGCAGCTCAACGAATCGATCGACAAGCCGCTGCTCAACCGTGCGCTGCGCGGCACTTACCCGGCCGGCTCCACCTACAAGCCGTTCATGGCACTGGCGGCGCTGACGTTGGCCAAGCGCGCGCCGCAGACCATCATCAACGACCCTGGCTTTTACATGTTTGGCGGCCACCGTTTTGGCAGCCCGGAAAACGAGCGCGGTGGCCCTATGGACATGCACCGTGCCATCGTCGAATCCAGCAACGCCTATTTTTATTCGCTGGCCAACGAGATCGGTGTCGACGCCATCCACGATTTCATGGCGCCGCTGGGTTTTGGCCAGCTCACCGGCATCGACATCAACGGCGAAGTGCGTGGCGTATTGCCCAGCACCCGCTGGAAACGCAATTACTACAAACGCCCGGAACAGCAAAAATGGTACGCTGGCGAAACGATCTCGCTGGGCATTGGCCAGGGCTACAACAGCTTCACCATGCTGCAGCTGGCGCAAGCCACCGCCACCGTTGCCAACGGCGGCGTCAAGCATACACCCCGGCTGGCGCTGGCAACGCAGGACACCCGCTCGGGCGCCATCACACCGCTGCCCGCTGAGCCAGCACAAGACCTGGGCTTCAAGCCAGAGCACATCGACGTCATCCGCAACGCGATGGTTGGCGTGACGCAGGCGGGTACGTCAGCGCGGGTGTTCGCGGGCGCCGCCTACCTCAGTGGCGGCAAGACCGGCACAGCGCAGGCCGTATCGCTGGGCAAGAACGAAAAATACAGTGCCGTGCGCATGGAAGAGCGCAAACGTGACCACGCGCTCTACATTGCTTTTGCACCGGCGGAGGCTCCCAAAATTGCCATTGCTGCGATCGTGGAAAACGCCGGTTATGGCTCGGCGTCGGCTGCGCCCATCACGCGGCGCGCCTTCGACTACTGGCTGCTCGGTCTGTACCCCAACGACGAAGACCTGGCCGCCACCCGCAACGGCCAGTCAAGCGCGCCCCTTGGCAAACCCAGACCGGCGGTAGAAGTGGCCTGGCCCGTGACGTCAGCTTCAGCGCCAGAATAACGCGATGCGCTTTCTAGAATGACCATCGGACGCATTGGGGGGGGCGACGTGAGACAGTTACCGGACAAACGCGTCATAGCCTGTTTTGATAATCAGGGCGGTGACCACCAACAAAAACACCGTGCGCACAAAACCAGTCCCGTGTTTGAGCGCCAGGCGCGTGCCCAGCAGGCTGCCCGCCACGTTGGCCAGCGCCATCGCCAGCACAAAATGCCACCAGATGTGCCCGGTGCTAATGAACAGCACCAGCGCCGAAAAGTTGGTCGCCGTATTGATCAGCTTGGCCGCGGCCGAAGCACTCAAAAAGTCGTAACCCAGGAAACGCACGAACAGGAACACCAGAAAGCTGCCGGTGCCCGGGCCAAAAAATCCGTCGTAAAAACCAATCACCAGCCCGATGCCCGCGGCCAGCAGTTGCTCCTGTCGACCAGCAAAACGCGGTGCGTGGGTGCGCCCCAATTCTTTTTTGGCCAGCGTGTAAAGCAGCACCGCCAGCAGCACAAAAGGCAAAACCTTTCGTAAAAAATCCGGTGACAGCAACGTGACCAGCCAGGCCCCGGCAAACGAGCCCACCAGCCCGGCCAGTGCGGCGGGCAGCAGCGCCGCCCAACGCATCTGCACCTTCTGGCTGTATTGCCAAGTGGCCATACCCGTGCCCCAGATCGACGCCCCCTTGTTGGTGCCAAACAGCGTGGCCGGGTGCGCTGCCGGGAAAGTGGCAAACAGCGCCGGGATCAGGATCAGGCCACCGCCGCCGACGATCGAATCGACAAACCCGGCAAACAGACTGGCGACCGAGACAATGAGAAGTTCCATGGCGACATTGTCGTCGGGCGATCCATTGAAAAAGGCACCGGGATCACCGGTGCCTTTGGTTTTTTGTCTGGCCGCGTAGGGCCTTGTCTCCTGGGGTCGCTTCCTGCAGCGCACTGACTGGCCTGCAGGTTTGGTGGGTACTGTAATGCCCAAACGCGGTGCAGTGCCATCCGGACATACCCTTGTCGTGTTTACCCTTGGTGCACACTAACCGTTTTGGTGCGCGTCGGCAATGATCCAGCGGGCCGCTTTTTCGGCCATCATCAGCGTCGGCGAATTGGTGTTGCCGCTGGTGATGCGCGGCATGGCACCGGCGTCGACCACGCGCAGGCCCGCGATCAGGCCACCGGGGCCGCGCACGCGCAAGCGGCTGTCGAGCACCGCCGCGGGATCACCATCGGGGCCCATGGCGGTGGTGCCCACTGGGTGGAAGATAGTGGTGGCAATGTCGCCAGCCAAACGTGCCAGCTCGTCATCGCTTTGAAACTGCACGCCCGGCTTGAACTCTTGCGGCTGGTACCTGGCCAGCGCCGGTTGCGCGACGATGGTGCGCGTCAGGCGCAGCGAGTCGGCGGCCACCTTGCGGTCGGCGCTGGTGCTGAGGTAATTGGGCGCAATCGCCGGGGCCATCTTGAAGTCCGGCGAGGTGATCTGCACGCTGCCCCGGCTGGTCGGATTCAGATTGCAGACGCTGGCGGTGAACGCGGCAAACGGGTGCAGCGGCTCGCCAAACGCGTCCAGACTGAGCGGCTGCACGTGGTATTCGATATTGGGGTAAGGCTGGTTGGCGTCGCTGCGGGTAAAGGCGCCCAACTGGCTCGGGGCCATGCTCATCGGGCCGCTGCGCTTGAGCGCGTACTCCAGAGCGATCCTCGCCTTGCCCCAGAGTGAATTGGCCAGGGTGTTGAGCGTTTGCACGCCCTGCACCTTGAACACCGCGCGAATCTGCAAATGGTCTTGCAGGTTGGCGCCGACCCCCGGCGCGTCGTGCAGCACGGGGATATTGCAGCGCTGCAGCAGCGCGCCTGGGCCGATGCCCGAGAGCTGCAGGATTTGCGGCGAGCCAATGCTGCCCGCGCTCAGGATCACCTCGGCACTGGCGCTGGCCGTCATGCGCACGCCGTCGTGGATCAGCTCGACACCGGTACAGCGCAAGCGTCCATCAGCCTGTTTTTGCAGCAGCAGCCTGGCCACCTGGGCGTTCGTCCACTGGGTGAAGTTGGCACGCGCGGTGCAGGTGGGGCGCAAAAACGCCTTGGCCGTGTTCCAGCGCCAGCCGCTTTTCTGGTTCACCTCAAAGTAGCCGACACCTTCGTTAGATCCGGCGTTGAAGTCGTCGGTGGCCGGTATGCCTGCCTGCTGCGCGGCGTTTGCAAAGGCATCCAGAATGTCCCAGCGCAGGCGCTGCTTTTCCACCCGCCACTCGCCACCGGCGCCATGGGTGTTGGCAAATTCTTCAAGCGTTTTTGCACTCCAGCCCTCATTGGACCTGCGCGAGTAGCTATCTAACTTGTAGTGATTTTCGTGCCGTTTGAAGTCTTGCAGGCAG
>PFKL01000064.1 GCA_002784245.1 Comamonadaceae bacterium CG_4_10_14_3_um_filter_60_75 | reverse complement strand
GGCGTTGTGCTGACCGGCGGCAGTTGCGTCATGCCGGGCATGGTTGAGCTCGGTGAGGACATCTTCCTCAAGCCCGTGCGCCGAGGCCTGCCGCAGTACCGTGGTGCCCTGTCGGACATGGTGGCGCAACCGCGCGCAGCCACAGTGATGGGTCTGCTCGAAGAGGCCCGGCTGGCGCGGCTGCGCGGCTTCAAGGTGGCGCAGAAGAACGGCTCGGTCAAGAGTGCGTTTGGCTCGGTCAAAGACTGGTTCATGGGGAATTTCTGATGCCGCAAAAATTATCTTGCCACCACTGGACCGGCCCGCCACGACGATGGCGGTGCATGGACCCACCGCCCACGTTGCAACCCGAATTTCAGTTCACTTTTATTTCTTTTTTAGCATTCAAACCCCAAGGAGAGCAGCATGCCCATTGAACTTATTGACGAAGAAGCGTTTAACCAAGGCACCCAAATCAAGGTAATTGGCGTCGGCGGTGGTGGCGGCAACGCGGTGGCGCACATGATCGCCAGCGCGGTGCAAGGCGTTGAGTTCATTTGCGCCAATACCGATGCGCAGGCGTTGTCAACCAGCGACGCCCACCGCATCATCCAGCTCGGTTCCACCGGGCTGGGCGCAGGCAGCAAGCCCGAGAAGGCGCGGGAAGCGGCTGAGGTGGCGATCGACCATATTCGCGAAGCGATTGATGGCGCGCACATGCTGTTCATCACCGCGGGTATGGGTGGGGGCACCGGTACCGGCGCGGCACCGGTGATTGCCCGGGTGGCGCGGGAGATGGGCATCCTGACCGTGGGCGTGGTCACCAAGCCGTTTGAGTTTGAAGGCAGGCGCCGCATGGACAATGCTGACCAGGGCCTGTCCGAACTCGAAGCCAACGTTGATTCGCTGATCGTGGTGCTCAACGAAAAGCTGCTCGAAGTGCTGGGCGACGATGCAACGCAGGACGAAGCCTTTGCCCACGCCAATGACGTGCTGAAGAATGCGGTTGGCGGCATTGCCGAAATCATCAACGTGCCAGGCCATGTGAACGTCGACTTTGAAGACGTGCGCACGGTCATGGGCGAGCCCGGCAAGGCCATGATGGGCACCGCGGTGGCCGCTGGCCCGGACCGCGCCCGCATCGCTGCCGAACAAGCGGTGGCGTGCCCGTTGCTCGAAGGCATCGACCTCTCTGGCGCCAAAGGCGTGCTGGTGCTGATTTCGGCGGCCAAGGGGTCGCTGAAGTTGTCGGAATCGAAACTGGCGATGAACACTATTCGCGCCTACGCCTCGCCCGACGCGCATGTGATCTACGGCACCGCCTACGACGATCACCTGGACGACCAGATTCGCGTGACCGTGGTCGCTACCGGTTTGAGCCGCCAGGGCCGCAAGCCCAACATCTCGATCGTCCAGTCTGAAATCCGGCGTACCGGGACCGACAACATGCCAATCAATGTGCCGACCCTGGACACGCCTGTGGCCGCTGGCCCCGGTGCCAGCGTTGTTACCGGTCCGGGTATGGGACGGATGACGCAAAACGACTACGTGTCGATGGCTGCGCCGGCCGTCTGGCGCAATCGCACCTCGGCGGCGGCACGGGTTGACGCCTTGTCCAGCGGCGGCATGGATGACTTTGAGATCCCGGCGTTCCTGCGCAAACAAGCCGATTGAAGCATCGAAAGTAAAATCACCCGGTGTTAAAACAACGAACGCTTAAATCCCTGACCCGAGCCGTTGGCGTGGGCTTGCACAGCGGGCAACGGGTGGAAATCACCCTGCGCCCAGCGCAGCCCGATACCGGCATCGTGTTTCGCCGGGTCGATTTGCCGCAACCGGTAGACATTGCGGTGTCGGCGCAGGCGGTGACCGATACCCGAATGGCATCGACCATCGGTGTGGGTGACGCCAAGGTGCATACGGTCGAACACCTGATGTCGGCCTGCGCTGGCTTGGGTGTGGATAACCTTTACGTGGACATCACTGCCGAAGAAGTGCCGATTCTGGACGGCTCAGCCGCGTCGTTTGTATTTTTGTTGCAAAGCGCCGGTATTGTTTTTCAGGATGCACCGCGTCGCTTTATCCGCCTGCTGGCGCCGGTCGAGGTACGCCATGGCGCGGGTGACAACTTGAAATGGGCCAGATTGGAGCCCTACCACGGCTACAAGCTCAGCTTCGAGATTGACTTCAGCCATCCGGCGGTGGATTCCACTGGTCAGCGCGTGGTGTTTGACATGAGTACGGGTTCGTATTCCAAAGACATCGCCCGTGCCCGGACCTTTGGTTTTACCCGCGACGTTGAAGCGATGCGGGCCAACGGACTTGCCCTGGGTGGCGGGTTGGACAACGCCATTGTGATGGACGACTACAAGGTGCTCAACGCTGGCGGATTGCGCTACGACGATGAGTTTGTCAAACACAAGATTCTCGATGCGATGGGCGATTTGTATCTGCTGGGCAAACCCCTGCTGGCCAGTTACAGTGCGTTTCGCTCAGGGCATGCGCTCAACAACTTGCTGTTGCGTGAGTTGCTCGCGCAGGCGCAGGCCTGGGACGTGGTGACGTTTGACGACGAGCAACGCGCGCCGCGGGGCTTTGCCCAACTGGCCCGCGCTTGGTAACGGGCATATCACCATGCTGCTGTTTCGCTGGGCCGTTTTGTTGCTGTTGCTGGCAGCGATTGTCTCGTTTGTCTTCTTCATTGGTACAGGCCAGGAGCGCTACAAACTGTGGGGTCTCAAGGTGTTGAAGTGGACAGTGCTGGCGGCCTTGGGTTTTTTCGCCGTGCTCATCCTGGAGCGACTGGCCTGACGGTTTTTGATCAGTTGGGGTCAGTGATCAGTTGGGGTCAGAGCGCATCGCTGGCGCGAGTGGTCTGACCCTCAAGTTATCAGTAGGGGTTGGCAAAGCCCAGCCGGGCCAGGATCTCGCTCTCGCGCAGTTCCATCACCTGTGCGTCCTCATCAAGCTCGTGATCCCAGCCCTGCGCATGCAATGCGCCGTGGATCAGCAGGTGTGCGTAATGTTCTTCCAGCGTCTTGTGCTGCTCTTTCGCCTCTTGTGCCACCACCGGTGCGCACAAGACCAAGTCGGCGCTCACGATGGGTTCCTGGGTGTAGTCAAAAGTCAGTACGTTGGTGGCGTAGTCCTTCTTGCGGTAGTCGCGATTGAGTGAGCGCCCTTCAGCCGCGTCGACGATGCGCACCGTTAGTTCGGCGTCGCTTTGCAAGCTGGCACGCAGCCAGCGCATCACCTTGTGCCGCGCCAGCGCAGCGCGGTGCAGAGCGACATCGGCGAACTTGCCGAATTGCAGTGACAGACTGAGGTGCGGCACGCGTGGCTCCTGTTGCGTTGGCGTTCAGTGTGACGTTTGACCGTCAGGGTCGGGCGGCGTTGCGCTGGGCAGGACGAAACGCTCGCTGGCCCAGGCGCCCAGGTCGAGTTGGCGGCAACGGGCGCAGCAAAATGGACGACAGGCATTGCTGCTGGCGTAAACGCTAGGGCCACCGCAGGTGGGGCAGGTGACGATGCGCGGTGCCTGCGTGCCGGTGGCTGACTTCATGCGCACAGCGCCAACTCAAAAGCAACATCGTCGGTCACGGCCTGTGGACGTTGCCCGTCGCCCAGGCGCATCCACCGGATCGACACCATCAGCCGGTTGCCGCTGATCTCTGGAATCAACTCCAGCGATGAGTCAAGGGCCACGCGCAGCAATAAAAAGGTGCGGCCTTGGGGCAGGTTTTGCTGGAACTGACCGGCGCTGGCGAAGACCTTTTGTGGCGCCCCCGAGTCACGCAAGAGTTTCAGCAGCAAATGCACCGCGCCTGACAACGGGGCCAGCGTACCGGTCCATACGGCGAAGTCATCTTGCCGGGTGACTCCGGTTTTGTGTTGCCAGGCGTAATAAGACGGCAAGTCAAATTCACAGGTGCCCCCAGGAATGCCGATGCGGCTGCGGATGCTCATCAGCCAGTCGTTTTCAGTCAGGCTTTGGCCCGCCTTGCCCGGTTGGTTGTTCAGGGCAGAAAAACACTGATCGAGCCCGTCGATGACTTCGTTGAGAACGCCTTCGGCGATGGCTGGATTTCCCCGGTAGCCCTCGAGTGCGTGTTTTTGCTTGTCGAGATCCTTGAGCAGGTCAGATTTCAGATCGGCCCGCGCTGCCACGTCCATGATCTCAAACAGGGTGACCAGTGCAAAGTGATGGTCCAGTGCGTCTACCCGTGACATCAGTTGGTTCAAACGCACAAACAAATGTTCAAGACGCAAGTAGGTTCGGATTCGTTCTTGCAGGGGATATTCGTAGAGGATCACGGCTGATTTTTGGCGGCGTTGGGTGGCCCCAATGATAGCCCCAAGCCACGCGCCAAAGCGTCAACCTGAGACCTTAAAACCGGCAAGGAAATGCCCTCATTGAAAATAACGGCATCGGCGGCCTGCAGACGTCGTAAGCGCGGTGATTGGGCGGCAAGGATCGCCTCGACAGCGCGTGCCGTGAGCCCGCTGCGCGCCACGACGCGATCGACTTGGGTTAACGGGGTGCAGTCGACAACGATGACGTGTTCAACGCGGCAGCGCCAGTGGTCCGATTCAACCAACAACGGCACATCAAACACCAGACAGCGGTGCCCTGCTGCTTCGGCCAGGGCCGCTTGTTGCCAGGTTTTTTGACCGACCAGCGGGTGAATAATCGCCTCCAGCCGTCGGCGTGCGTCGGGTTCGGTGTAGGCCAGTTCACGCATGCGGTCGCGGTCTAGCGCGCCCGATGGGGTAATGAAATCAGCGCCAAACGCGTCGCGGATTGCTGTGATTGCTTCGCCACCGGCAGTGGTCACGGACCGCGCAAGGGCGTCGGCGTCGATCACCGCTGCCCCCAGGTCAGCCAGCATGGCCGCGACCGTGCTCTTGCCCGAACCGATGCCGCCGGTCAACCCCAAGCGCAAGGCGCGCGCCATCGACTACAGCCCAACCACCTGCAGGATGGCTTGCGGCCCAGCCAGCATGGCGGTCAGGCCAGCGCCAGCCAGAAACGGCCCAAACGGGATGTAGCCGCCTTCGCGCAGGCCGCTGGAGAACTTCATGGCAACACCAATGATGGCGCCGATCACCGAGGCCATCAGTATGATCGGGATGAGCGCCTGCCAACCAAACCAGGCACCCAGGGCGGCAAAAAGCTTGAAGTCGCCAAAGCCCATGCCCTCCTTGCCGGTGGCCAGCTTGAAGCCCCAGTACACCAGCCAGAGCGACAGGTAGCCGCCCACGGCACCCCAGACGGCGTCACCTGGCGCAATGCGCGTCAAGCCGAGTGCTGCGGCGATCAGACCGGCCCACAGCAGCGGCAAGGTGATGTTGTCGGGCAGCAAGGTGGTGTCCCAATCGATCATGCCCAATGCCAGCAGTGCGGCGGCAAAGCCGCACCAGGTCAGACCAGTGGCGTTGGCGCCCCAATGCCAGCCACAGTAAAAGAACAACGCACCGGTGGCCAGTTCAATCAGCGGATAACGCAGGCTGATGGGCGTGTGGCAGGAGCGGCAACGGCCACGCAACACTGAATAGCTCAACACGGGGATGTTTTCAAACCAGGCCAGCGTATGGCCACATTTTTGGCAGCGTGAGCGCGGCACCATCAAATTGAATGGGGTGCTAGCGGGCAGCGTCTGGCCTTGCAAATCGGCGCATTCGGCCTTCCATTGCGCCTCCAGCATGACCGGCAAGCGGTAGATGACGACGTTGAGAAAACTGCCGATCAGCAGCCCGAGCACGCCCAAAACGCCAGCGTCCAGCCCCTGCGACAACCCCATCAGACGACCTGACCGAGCTTGAAGATGGGCAGGTACATGGCCACCACGATGCCGCCGATGACGGTACCCAGGATGACGATGATGATTGGCTCCATCAGGCTGGAAATACCCGCCACCATGTCGTCAACTTCGGCCTCGTAAAAGTCGGCTGCCTTGCCCAGCATGTGGTCGATTGAGCCCGACTCTTCACCGATCGCGCACATTTGCAGCACCATCGACGGGAACAAGTTGGTGTTGGTCATGGCCGCGGTGAGCGCAGTACCGGTGGAGACCTCTTGCTGGATTTTGAGGGTGGCCGATTCATACACCGAGTTGCCCGAGGCACCGCCGACCGAGTCGAGGGCTTCCACCAGTGGTACGCCAGCGGCAAACATGGTCGACAGGGTGCGGGTCCAGCGTGCCACGCAGGATTTATCGACCAAAACGCCAAAAATTGGCATTTTCAGAAGCAGACGGTCCATGAAATGCTGTACCTTGAGGTTGCGTCGCCAGGCTTGCATGAAAAAATAAAAGCCGCCACCGATGCCGCCAAAAATCGCCCACCAGTACTGGACAAAAATTTCGCTCATGGCGATCACGGCCAGCGTTGGCGCGGGCAGGTCAGCACCAAAACTGGTGAACACTTCCTTGAAGGAAGGCACGACAAAAATCATGATCACCGCGGTGACGACAAAGGCCACGATCAGCACCGAGATCGGGTACATCAGCGCCGACTTGATCTTGGACTTCATCGCCTCGGTCTTTTCCATGTATACCGCCAGCCGGTCGAGCAACTGGTCCAGGATACCGGCGGCCTCGCCGGCTTCGACCAGGTTGCAGTACAGCGCGTCAAAGTACAGAGGGTACTTGCGAAAGGCGACCGAAAGCGAGGTGCCGGTTTCCACGTCGCTGCGGATGTCGTTGAGCAGGCGGGTGACACTGGGGTTGGGGTTGCCGCGGCCGACGATGTCAAAGGCCTGCAACAGCGGCACACCGGCTTTCATCATGGTGGCCAGTTGGCGGGTAAAGATGGCCATGTCTTTGGGTTTGATGGACCGGCCCGCGCTCATGCGCCGTTTTTTGATCTTGGTGGACACCACACCTTGCCGCCGCAGCGCAGCCTGAACCTGGTTTTCACCACCGGCGCGCGTTTCACCGCGCACCTGCTTGCCGTTACGGTCTTTGCCTTCCCACTCGAAGACGAATTCCTTGCTGGGTTTTGACTTTTCGGTTGCCATAAGGTGACTGATTGCCTAAGGTTTATTCGTTGGAAACAGCCAAAACTTCTTCAAGCGAAGTCAGCCCCATTTTTACTTTTTCGAGTCCCGCTTCACGCAAGGTCTTGACGCCCTCACGTTTGGCCTGTTCGCCAATTTCAAGCGCACTGCCGTCGCGCAGGATGATGCGCTGGATTTCCTCGGTGACAGGCATCACCTGGTACAGGCCGACGCGCCCTTTGTAGCCATTGTTGCAGGCGTTGCAGCCGACCGGGTGGTAGGGTTTCCAACTGCCGTCCAGGTCGGACGGTTTGTAGCCTGCTTCAAGCAGGGCTTTCTCAGGGATGTCAATGGTCTTTTTGCAGATCGGGCAAAGTCTGCGCGCCAGCCGCTGCGCCGTGATGAGCAAGACGCTGGAGGCGATGTTGAACGGCGCAATACCCATGTTGCGCATGCGCGTCAGCGTCGAGGGAGCATCGTTGGTGTGCAAAGTTGATAGCACCAAGTGACCTGTTTGTGCAGCCTTGATGGCAATATCAGCGGTTTCAATGTCGCGGATTTCACCCACCATGATGATGTCAGGGTCTTGCCGCAGAAACGCCTTGAGTGCAGCGGCAAAGGTCAGACCGGCTTTTTCGTTGACATTGACCTGGTTGACCCCCGGCAAATTGATTTCAGACGGGTCTTCTGCCGTGGCGATGTTGACGCCGGGCTTGTTCAGGATATTCAGGCAGGTGTAGAGCGACACAGTCTTGCCCGAACCGGTGGGACCGGTCACCAGAATCATGCCGTAGGGGCGGTGGATCGCCTGCATCAGGCGCTCTTTTTCAACCGGATCGTAGCCGAGCGCGTCGATGCCCATTTTGGCTGTTCCGGGGTCAAGAATCCGGATCACGATCTTCTCGCCAAACAACGTGGGCAGGGTGCTGACGCGAAAGTCAATGACGCGCTCAGGGCCAATCTTGAGCTTCATCTTGCCGTCTTGCGGCACGCGTTTTTCTGAAATATCCATCTTGGAAATGACCTTGATGCGTGAGGCCAGTTTGTCCTTGATGGCAATCGGTGGTGAGGCGATTTCACGCAATTCACCGTCGATACGGAAACGCACACGGTAGTTGTGCTCGTAGGGTTCAAAGTGCAGGTCAGACGCGCGCATGGTGAAGGCGTCGATCAGCATTTTGTGCAGGAACTTGACGACCGGCGCGTCGTCCACCTCGGCAGTAGACACACTGGCGCTGTCGGACGACGGCTCGGAGACCAGATCGTCAAATTCAAAGTCATCGCCAACAAGGTTGTCGATCGATTCTGTCGCCGTGACTGAGTTGGCAGCGACCATTTTCAGCAACTTGTCGTACTCGGCAACCACCCAATCGACACTTTGCCGGGTTGAAAACTTGATTCTTTCGGCGGCTTGTTGGTCAGACGGATCGGCCGTCGCAACGATCAAACGGTTTTGCCGCTTGCCCAGCACCACCAGACGAAAATCGTTGCAGATTTTGTTGTCGAGCAATCCTTTGGGGAGGAGTTCATGATTGATCGCGTCCAGGTCAATCAGGGGCACAGCAAAGGCAAGCGACAGTGTGTGCGCCAAGTCAGCCGCCGATACAGCGCCGGACCCGGTCATTTCGGCAATAAAACTGTTGCGCTTGGACTGCGCCTTGCGAAATATCTCTTCGGCAGCTTTCTGTTCCAGTTTGCCTGCCATGACCAGAGTGCGACCCAGCCCCGGCAAGGTGCTGTCGGCAGGTTCATTCAAAGGCATAACCACGGTGCTCATGGTGTACGAATGTACTACTGGATGGGGCGTTTGCCCCTGTTCAGGTGCCAAAGACCCGGTGTAAATTGCAAATTTGCGACGTATTTACAGATTCAGAACAGTTCAACATCGCCAACATTGTCCGGCTCGACCGTCAGTTGGCCGCCTGCAAGCAGTGCCTCAAAGCCGCAAACCTGGTTGCGACCGTGCTCTTTCACGTAATACACCGCCTTGTCGGCGCGCTCAATGGCGTTGCTGGGCGCGTCTCCTGGGCGGACTTCGGTAAAGCCGATGCTGATGGTGATTTGCCCGACCTGTGGAAAGCGGTATTGTTCGGTGGCGCTGCGCAAACGCTGCAGCGCTGTTGTCGCCTGCGTACTGCTCTCGCAGCGCATCAAAACGACAAACTCTTCGCCGCCGAAACGGTAAAGCTGGTCATCAAAGCGAAACGTATTGCGCATCAAGCGGGCCAGCAGCAGCAGGACCTCGTCGCCAATCAGGTGTCCGAAGTTGTCGTTGACACGTTTGAAGTGGTCGATGTCGAGCATGGCAAGCCAGTAGCGCCCGCCGCTGCGGGTGACGGTTGGCGGCGCGAGATCGGCGCTGCATTGGTCGGTCGCGCCACTACCGTTATGGGGTGCTTGCGCGACCGTCGCTTTGAGGAATGCTCCGTCAAAGGTCTTGCGGTTGAGCAGTTCGGTCAGGGCGTCGCGCTCACCGTAGTCCAACAGATTCTGGAAGTTTTGGTACAGCCGCAACACACCGTTGATCAGACGCACTTGCTCGTCGGCCAAGGCTTGCGCTGTGTTCAGTTCCAGCACAGCCGTCGCAGTGGCGGGAGAGATGATTGCAAAGACGTTCAAACCACCCTCGTGACCCGCCAGGCGGGGCTGGTGAGTTGCCAGCACCTGCTGCCGCGTTGGAAAGTCAATCGCCAGGGGCAGCTCGTCAAGATCAGTCCAGGCGTGGGCCTGGGTTGGCCGCAGCGCCCCTTCCTGTATGTCGGCACAGATGAGCCAGCGGGCCTGGTCACCCTGGCTGACCAGGCGGGCAATCAGGGCGCTTCGCGGCTGCAATAAGTCGTTGAGCGTGCTGACCAACGCACTGTCGAGTGACTGGCGATCACGCAGCGCCGTCAGGTCGGCCAGTTGACCTACAACGTCTGTCATGTCAGCAGCGCCTGCGCAAATTCGCGGGCGTTGAAGGTTTCCAGGTCTTCGAGTTTCTCGCCGACACCGATGAAATACACCGGCACTGGTCGCTCGCGGGCGATCGCTGCCAGCACGCCACCTTTGGCGGTGCCGTCGAGCTTGGTGACGATCAGGCCTGTCAGTCCGAGTGATTCGTCAAACGCCTTGACTTGATGGAGCGCGTTTTGCCCGGTGTTGCCGTCGATAACCAACAGCACTTCGTGCGGCGGCACGCTCGGGTTGAGGGCGACCGATGGCACGGTTGGCATGGTGGCGCTTGCTTGATCGTCGGCCGGACCCGTTTTCTGGATCACCCGTTTGATTTTTTTCAGCTCTTCCATCAGGTGCAACTGCGTGGGTAAACGCCCGGCGGTATCGACCAGCACCACGTCGCGCCCGCGCGCCTTGCCGGCGCTGACCGCGTCAAACGACACCGCAGCAGGGTCACCGCCGTCCTGGCTGATGATGTCCACCGTGTTGCGGTCAGCCCAGACACCGAGCTGCTCGCGTGCCGCAGCGCGAAAGGTGTCGGCAGCGGCCAACAGCACGCTGGCGCCCGATTCGGCCAGATGCCGGGTGAGTTTGCCAATCGAGGTGGTCTTGCCCGCACCGTTGACGCCAGCGACCATGATGACGGTGGGCTTGTAGTGGCCGATAAGCAGCGGTTTTTGTAGCGGTGTGAGCAGCTGACATAGGGACTCAACGAGCAAACCCTTGACCGCCGCGGGTTCGGTGGTCTTGCTTTCCTTGACCCGGCGTTTGAGGTCTTGCAGCAGCCACTCGGTTGCTTTGACGCCGGTATCAGCCATCAGCAGGGCCGATTCGAGGTCTTCGTAAAGCGCGTCGTCAATTTGCGTGCCGGTGAATACCGTGGCTATGCCGCTGCCGGTCTTGCGCAGCCCGGCTTTGAGCTTTGACAACCAGGACTGCCGCTGCGGCATTGCCGCGCTGCTTTGCTCCACAGTCTCAACGGGGGAGGGCGAGGCGGACGCCGCAAATTTTTTTTTGAAAAAACTGAACATTTTTGAGTTTCGTGGTATCACAGCATTCTATGAAACGACACCCCCTTGCTTCACATTTTCCCCAACGATTGTTTTGGTTCATTTTCGCAGTATTTGTCTTGCTGATCGATGCGGCGCGCGCGCAGGCGCCCGTTGTCAGCGCCGTCGCGGCGCAGCAGTTCACTTTGGCCAACGGCATGACGCTGATTGTCAAACCCGACCAGCGCGCGCCGACCGCGGTGCACATGCTGTGGTTGCGGGTCGGGTCGATGGACGAGGTCGACGGCAGTTCTGGCGTCGCCCATGTGCTTGAACACATGATGTTCAAGGGCACGCCCAGTGTCCCCGCCGGTGAGTTTTCCCGTCGGGTTGCGGCTCTCGGTGGGCGCGAGAACGCGTTTACCAGCCATGACTACACTGGCTACTACCAGCAGATTCCGGCGCAGCGCCTCGAAGACGTGATGCGTCTGGAGTCGGATCGTTTTGCTAACAGCCAGTGGCGCGATGAAGAGTTCAGGAAAGAGCTCGAGGTGGTCAAGGAAGAGCGCCGTATGCGCACCGAAGACAACCCTGTTGCGCTTATGCACGAAGCGTTAAATGCTGCTGTTTTTGTAGCGTCGCCGTATCGTCGACCGATCGTCGGCTGGATGAGTGATCTGGAGGCCCTGACCGCAGAAGATGCGCGCGCGTTCTACCAGCGCTGGTATGTCCCGGCCAACGCCGCGGTGGTGGTGGCGGGCGACGTCGACGTGGCTCAGGTGCGTGCGCTGGGCGAAAAATATTACGGCAGTCTGCCCTCGCGCTCAGTGCCGGCGCGCAAACCGCGACTGGAGCCGCAGCAGTCTGGACTTAAACGCATCAATTTCAAAGCCCCTGCCGAGCAGGCCAATGTGGTGCTTGCCTTCAAGGTGCCGTCGCTGCAGTGGCAGGACGATTCGGCCTCTGACGCCGATGCCTTGGCGTTGACGGTGTTGTCCGCTGTGCTGGACGGTTACCAGGGCGCACGGCTTGAGCGCGCCCTGACCCAAGGTCCAGACAGGGTGGCTGACAGCGCCGGTGCCTATAACGGGTTGTGGGGTCGCGGGCCGCAGCTGTTCATGTTGATAGGCGTGCCGGCAACGGGCAAGACCGCCGCGCAGGTAGAGCAAGCGCTGCGTGAACAGGTACAGCGCATCGCCCGCGAGGGCGTGACCGAGGCCGAGCTCGCTCGCGTCAAGACGCAATGGGTTGCCAGCGAGATTTACAAGCTCGACTCACTGTTCAATCAAGCGCGCGAGCTGGGTACGCAGTGGGTGCAGGGCTTGCCGGTTGACGCCGACGCCAAACTGATCGCGCGTTTGCGCTCTGTGACAGCGCAGCAGGTGAAATCGGTGGCTGAGCGTTATTTTGGTGACGACCAGCTCACGGTGGCGCATTTGCTGCCCCAGCCTCTGGACAGCCAACGCAAACCGCGTCCGGCTCCCGCCGACATGCGCCACTGAATCCGATCGGCTTTAAATCATGATTGCTATTAAAAATATATCTGTTAACGCTTTTTTTATATGGGCTGCAGGCATTTTTCTTGTAAATTCTGCGCTGGCGGCGATCCCCATTGAGCACTGGACGCAGGCCAGTGGGGTGCAGATTTATCTGGTGCAGAGCCATGCGATTGCGATGGTTGATGTGCAGCTTGACTTTGACGCAGGCAGCCGACGCGACCCGGCCGACAAAGCCGGACTGGCCAGCGTCACCGCGGACATGGCGAGCAAGGGCGTGCGAGCCGGGCTGGCCGACCAGCCAGCGTTGGACGAAAACGCTCTGGGCGAGGCCTGGGCCGATCTGGGTGCGCGATTTAGCGCACACGCCAGTGGTGACCGGCTGAGTTTTTCCCTGCGCACGTTGACCTATCCTGACTTGTTGTCGCGCGCCGTAACGCTGGCGGCACGGCAACTGGCCGCGCCGGCGTTCCCGCTAGATGTCTGGTTGCGCGAGCGTGAAGGCCTGATTGCCTCGATCAAAGAGGCCAACACGCGTCCGGCAACGGTTGCCGGGCGAGCGTTTTCCCAAGCGGTGTATGGCGCACACCCGTACGGTTTCGAGATGACTGAAGCCAGTGTGATGCGCATTGACGTGCGTGACATGCAAGCCATGTACCGTGAAATGATCCGGCCGTGTCGGGCCAAGGTGACCGTTGTGGGTGCGGTAGACCGGGCCCAGGCCGACGCGTTGGTGCATCAGCTGTTTGCACGCCTGGCTGCGGACATGCCGGTGGGTGGGTGCGCTGCGTTGCCACTCTTGCCCGAAGTACGGCCGCTGGACAAACCGGCCGACGTGCGCGTGGCGTTCAGCTCGGCCCAGGCGCATGTGTTGATTGGGCAACCGGGTTACAAGCGCGATGACCCCGATCACTTTGCGCTAATGGTCGGTAACTACATCCTGGGTGGAGGCGGTTTCGTCTCACGCTTGACCAATGAGGTGCGGGAAAAGCGGGGCTTGAGCTACAGCGTCTACAGCGCCTTTGCGCCGGGTATGCATGCGGGCGCATTCACGATTGGCCTGGAGACACGCCCTGACCAGGCCGAGCAGGCAGTCAAGGTGTCACGCGAGGTGCTGGCCAACTTTGTCGCCAACGGGCCGATACCAGAAGAACTCAAGGCAGCCAAGGACAATCTCATTGGTGGCTTCGCCTTGTTGATTGACAGCAACCGCAAGTTGCTGGGCAACGTGGCCAATATTGCCTGGAACAACCTGCCGTTGAACTACCTGGACACCTGGACGCAGCAGGTGGATCGCGTCACGGTAGCAGACGTTCAGGCGGCCTTCGCGCGCAAGCTCCAACCTGGCAAGATGGTGACAGTGGTGTTGGGAGCGGCCAAGCCTTGACTCGTTGCGCGCGACGGTCACAGGTAAGATCCTGGTCATGAAGCGCTCTGCGGCCAAAGCCAATCCAGTCAAAAAACGCCTCCACACCGGGTTGTCGCATGAGGTGCGGATCATTGGTGGCGTGTTCAAGCGCACCAAACTGCCCGTGGCTGACAAGCCTGGTTTGCGGCCAACCCCCGACCGTGTTCGCGAAACCCTGTTCAATTGGCTGGGCCAGGATTTGACGGGGTGGCGCTGTCTGGACGCTTTTGCCGGCTCGGGTGCGTTGGGTTTTGAGGCGGCGTCACGTGGCGCCAAAGAGGTCCGGCTGATAGAGCGAGACGCTGCGTTGGTTGTCCAGCTGCAAAAGGTGCAGACGCAGCTCAAGGCCGGCGGGGTGCAAGTGTTGCGCGGCGATGGCGTTGCCGTGCTCGGGCAGACACCGGCCCACACGCTGGACCTGGTGTTGCTGGACCCCCCGTTTGATTCGGACTTGTTTGAGACCGCATTGGCCTTCAGCGCCCAGGTGCTTGCCGCGAGGGGCTGGGTTTATCTGGAAGCACCCACACGCTGGACTGACGCGCTTTTGCGACCCGTGGGCCTGGCTGTGCACCGGTATCTCAGAGCGGGGGCCGTTCATGCGCATTTGCTCATGTCGGTTGACGCGACGGCTGGACCTGATAATGATCCGGTCGTTCATGTTACGAGTTGTATGCCATGAGTTCACCATTGATTGCCATTTACGCGGGCACATTTGATCCGATCACACTGGGCCACGAGGACATCGTGCGCCGCAGCGCGCGCCTGTTTGGCCAGGTTGTTGTCGCTGTGGCCACGGGCCATCACAAGAAGACCATGTTTTCAGTAGATGACCGGGTCGCATTGGCGCGCACCGCGCTGGCTGATTGCGCCGGGGTTGAGGTCGCTGCGTTTGACGGCCTTTTGCGGGATTTTGTTGTTGCACGGGGTGCCCAGGTGGTGGTGCGTGGTGTACGCTCGGTCGCCGACTTTGATTACGAGGTGCAGCTGGCCGGGATGAATCGGAGCCTGATGCCGCAGGTGGAAACCGTGTTCTTGACACCCAACGATAAGTACCAGTATGTCTCAAGCACGCTGGTGCGGGAAATCGCCACTTTGGGTGGTGACGTAAGCCCTTTTGTGTCGGCTGATGTCCACCAGCGACTGCTAGAGCGGATTCGGGCCGAGGTCTGATTGCCTTTTGATTCAACCGGAGAACTCCATGAAAATACTTTTACCCTTTGATGGCTCGGCTGCTGCGGTAGCGGCGGTGCAGTTGGCAGTGAAGCTGGTGGACGAAGGCCTTGATGCGACGGTTGTTTTGGCCAATGTTCAGGAACCGGCCAGCTTGTATGAGTTGATGGTGGCGCATGACCCGCGGGTGATCGAACAGGCCAGCGCCGCGGCTGGGTCGCATACGCTGCAGGTGGCGCAAGCGCTGCTCGAAGACGCCGGGATCGCTTACGAGAGCGAAGTCGCTAACGGTGACCCTGCCAACACCTTGCTGGAATTGCTTGAGAACTACGGTTGCGACATGGTGGTGATGGGAGCCAGCGGGACCAGTACCTTGCGTAGCGCTTTGCTGGGCTCCGTTTCCAACGAGTTGCTGCACGCCGCAGGGGTGCCGGTGATGATCGTCAAGGCGCCAGAACAAGACAGCACCGAGGGTGTGTGATCGCTGTCAAACCTAAAATCAGGTTCTTGTCCAATTACCGCCTTGGGCGCACTGTATGGCCTTGCTGATTACCGACGAGTGCATCAATTGTGATGTATGTGAGCCCGAATGCCCGAACGAGGCCATCTTCATGGGGCCCGAGATTTACCAGATTGACCCGGGTAAATGCACCGAATGTGTCGGCCATTTTGACGAACCGCAGTGCGTGCAGGTGTGCCCGGTGAACTGTATCCCGGTAGACCCGGCGCATGTCGAGGACAAGGAAACCTTGTGGCAGAAGTACCGACGCCTGCAGGCGCAAAGTGCAATCGGTTCACTTTGACGCGGCAGCTTTGGGTTGCGTTGGTTTTTTCTTGACGCTGGATTTTTGATCTGACCCGGGAATCAGTGCGGTGAAGTCTTTGTGCTTGTGCAGCACGCGTTTGGGTCGTTTGGGGGTGAGTGTGGTCGTTTGGTCCGGGACTGGCGCTGTGGGTACCTTGGCTGTTTTTGCGCCATTTTGCTTGGTTGGCTTGTGTATGTGTGCCTGCTCCTGCAGCAGCCGTTCATGCTCAAGCTGGTTGGCAAGTTGGTTATCGCGACGTGTCGCTGCGTCGACTTCTTTTTTGCGTGCCGCATCGCGTGAGTCATCAATGTTCAGAACCTTGCCCTGCGCGCAGGGCATCTGGCTGTAGCTGTTGCCGCAACGATAGATTTCCTCGCCGTGGGTCGCCGTGGCCGAGGTCAACGAAAGCGCTGCAAAGAAAAGCGTGAACAAATAGGGTATCTTCATGGAATGGGTGCTGTGTCGGCGGCCTTCGGCAGCGGGCGCGGGGGTTTGGGTCGGGGTGGCTTGCTGGTATGGATCAGTCGTGTGGCTTGTTCCATGTCACCGTCCAACAGTGCTGGCAAGGCTTTAAGGCTACGGTCAATCGCCTGGTCAATCGCGATGCGGTGATCCAATGGCGGTTTTTTAAGCACCCAGTGGATGACTTCGGCCTTGTTGCCGGGGTGGCCGATGCCCAGTCGCAAGCGCCAGTATTGGTCTGTTCCGAGCTGCGCATGGATGTCGCGCAAACCGTTGTGTCCCGCGTGACTGCCGCCGAGTTTCAGCTTGGCCTCGCCGGGGACAATGTCGAGATCATCGTGCGCCACCAGGATTTCTTGCGGTGGAATTTTGAAAAACTGGGCCAGTGCGGCAACCGACTTGCCACTCAGATTCATGAAGGTCTGCGGTTCGAGCAACCAGACGGTTTGACCATTGACCGAGGTGCGCGCCACCAAGCCATGGTAGCTTTTGTCCATGTGTAGCGGCGCATTCAGCACGTTGGCAACGCCATCAAGCCACCAAAAACCGGCGTTGTGTCGGGTGCCGTCATAGTCTGGGCCGGGATTGCCGAGCCCCACAAAAAGTCGAATCATGGCTGGATTATGCCGGTGCGGCAATAAAAAAAGCCCACCGAAGTGGGCTTGTTCACGCTACGCGCCGGCGTGCTTATTTTTTGGCCGCGGGTTTGGCGTCTGCTTTGGCATCAGCCTTTGGTGCGGTGGCGGTCGCTTCAGGTGCGGCCGCTGCAGCCGGGGCTTCTTCGGCGCCTGCGACTGCGACCACAGAGACAACCACCGGGTTCTTGTCACCACCGTGGATGACAACCTTGACGCCCTTGGGCACGGGAATGTCGCACAAGTGCAGCGAGTTGCCTTTCGTCAAGCCACTGAGGTCCACTTTAATGAACTCTGGCAGGTCGGCGGGCAGGCACAACACGTCGATTTCACTCAGAACGTGGTTGGCAATACAACCTTCAGACTTGACCGCTGGGGACTGATCGTCACCAAAGAAGTGCAACGGCACCTTCATGTGCAGTTTGGTTGTGGCGTCCACGCGTTGAAAGTCCACGTGCAGGACGAGCTGCTTGTAGGGATGCACCTGGACATCACGCAACAGCACTTTGTGTTCTGTTCCACCAACATCCATGCTCAGGACGCTCGAGTGAAAGGCTTCCTTTTTCAGGGCGTGCCAGAGCGCGTTGTGATCGAGTTCGATCAGTTTGGGTTCGGTGGCGCCACCGTAAACGATACCGGGCGTCCGACCGGAAATGCGCAGACGGCGGCTCGCACCCGTGCCCTGCTTTGAACGCTCAAAAGCGACTAATTTCATTGACTAACTCCTGCTTGGGTCGACCGCGACCAGTGCGACCCGGATTGAAAAAAGCCCGTCCCTCAGAATGAAGGCAGGCGACTGCAATTCCTGCTCAGAAAAGGTTTTCCTGGTCAGAAAAGAAACTCATGACAGACTTGCCATGCGCAATTCGATAAATGGTTTCGGCGATCAGCGGCGCCACGCTGAGTTGGCGGATCTTGGGGCAGGCCAGGGCGCTCGCGCTCAGCGGAATGGTGTCTGTTACCACCACCTCGTCGAGGACGCTGCCAGTGCCGATGCGTTCGATAGCCGGACCAGAAAAAATGGGGTGCGTGCAGTAGGCGTAGACCTTTTTGGCTCCACGTTGCTTGAGCACTTCAGCAGCCTTGACCAGCGTGCCGGCGGTATCGATCATGTCGTCCATGATGACGCAGTTGCGGCCGTCAATTTCACCAATGACGTGCATGACTTCGCTGACGTTGGCTTTGGGGCGGCGCTTGTCGATGATGGCGAGATCGCAGCCGAGTTGCTTGGCCAGCGCGCGGGCGCGCACCACACCACCGACGTCGGGAGATACCACGATCAGATCGTCGTAATTTTTTTGCCGCAGGTCACCCAGCAAAACGGGCGAGGCGTAAATGTTGTCCACCGGGATATCAAAAAAGCCCTGAATCTGGTCTGCGTGCAAGTCCATCGTCAGTACGCGGGCGACGCCAACGGCCTGCAGCATATTGGCCACCACCTTAGCCGAGATTGGTACCCGGCTTGAGCGTGGACGGCGGTCTTGGCGGGCGTAGCCAAAGTAAGGGATGACTGCGCTGATGCGTTCGGCCGATGCACGCTTGAGCGCGTCGACCATGATCAGCAATTCCATCAGGTTCTCGTTGGTGGGGGCGCAAGTGCTTTGCACCACAAAAACGTCACGTGCGCGCACGTTCTGCTTGAGTTCGACCGTGACCTCACCGTCTGAAAAACGGCCAACGTCAGCCGAGCCCAATTCGATCTTCAGGTGCTGGGCGATGTCTGCTGCCAGTCGGGGATTGGCATTGCCGGTAAAAACCATGAATTCAGGGGCTTGATCGGCTTGCATGGGTATCCCAACTAAAAAAAGGCAATTGCTTTGGCAGGTACGAAGTCGATACACGTGGAAATTTGGCAGGGGAGGAAGGATTCGAACCTTCGCATGCTGGAATCAAAATCCAGTGCCTTAACCAGCTTGGCGACTCCCCTACACGGGTAAACCATGTGACACATGATTCACCGAAAACCAACTCAGGTGGCCCAACCCTGCAAAGGGTGTGCTACCAGGGTGTTGCATAACCTGACCTGCAATGACTCGGGAGCCGTTGGCAATTCAAAGCCGGGCAACGTTCGCGCAAACACCGCACTTCCAGAGCCTGTCATTCTGCCGTCAAGCCCGCATTTTTCAAGCCAGTTCAAAGCTTGACCAATGCCTGGGCACATCTGCTGAGCAACGACTTGCAAGTCGTTTTGGCCAAAGCCGAAGGCGTCTGCAACGAAGCCGGAGAGTATAGCGGGTTGCGAGTCTCTTTTTAAATCCGGGTGAGAAAAAATTAACTGGGTTGACACGCCCTGGCCGGGCTTGACAACCACCAGACGCGCTTGCGGCACGGTAACAGGCTGCATCTTGTCGCCGATACCACTCACCCAAGCATTGTGGCCACCTAAAAAAAATGGCACGTCCGCTCCCAGGGTCAGGCCGATGGCGGTGAGTGCATCACGGCTGAAATTGAGACCCCACAGCCGGTTCAGTGCAAGCAGGGTGCTGGCCGCATCGGACGACCCGCCGCCCATGCCTGCCTGTGCCGGGATGCGTTTCTCGACCACGATGTGGGCGCCTTGTGCCGCCGAACCGGCGCGCTGCAAGGCACTGGCCGCGCGCAGGATCAGGTCATCTGCCGGCAAAGCAGCGCCCTGGTCTTCACGGCTCAGGACGCCATCCCGGCGCACCTCAAAATGCAGCGTGTCGCACCAGTCAATCAGGGCGAAGACTGATTCGAGCAGATGGTAACCATCGGCGCGTCGGCCGACGATATGCAGGAAAAGGTTTACTTTCGCAGGTGCGCAGACGTCAACGATGGCTTTCATGTTCAGTCTTGAAAAGTGGCCGGTTGGGCCGCAGCATCTATTGTTCCAGTATCAGGCGCAGCTGCGCTGCAGGCGGTGGCTGTTGGCGGCTGGCGACGATTTTGCCTTGCCCGGATTGCGACAAGTCCACCTGCCAGCCGTCTACTTCGACATCCTGCCCGCGCAACCACAAAAAAAGTGCCGACACCGGCACGTCTGAGCCCAGCGTTTGTAATATCAGTTGTTGCAGATTGCCAAATTGGCGGGTGCTGCCTTGCGCCTGTAACTCGGCGCCATTGGGTGTCCAGCGAATGGCTGCTGCCGTGCTCCCCAGCGGCGTCAATAACAACAACTCGCCTGTCTTGGCATTGCCCCGCAGCTCAAAGGCTGCGCTGAACGCCTGTGCCTGCGCTTGATCCCGTGATTCGTCAGGTTCGGCATGCACCGCCAGGCGGCCTTGCCAAAAAGAAATGTTTGAAGAATTTAGGCCATCAGCCCTTTTGGATATTGCGCAACCAGCTATCAATAAAATAGCTAAATAAATAAAAAACGAAGCAAGACAACGCGCACGCATCACAATGGTACGCGCAGGCGCTTGACCGTTTCTTTCAGGGTTTCGTTCTCTGGACTGAGCTTCAGACCTTGCCTGAAAATTTCTTGCGCCGAGGCGTGTTGTCCCATCTGCCACAGCACTTCGCCCAAATGAGCGGCAATTTCGGCGTCGGGGCGGTCGCTGTAGGCTTGTTGCAACAAGCGCAGCGCCTCTTCGTTGTTACCACTGCGGAAAAAGGCCCAGGCCAGACTGTCGGTAATGAACGGGTCCTTTGGGGTGAGTTGCAGCGCCTTGGTGATCAGTTCGATCGCTTCGGGCAGCCGCAGGTTGCGATCGGCCAGCGAATAGCCCAGCGCGTTGTAGGCGTGCGGATCATCGGGGCGTGCGGCGATGAGCTCGCGCAGCAGACGCTCCATCTCGGCCAAGTCCCCCAGTTTCTCGTAGACCATGGCCAGGTCGTAGACCAGATCGCTGTCGTCGGGAAACTGTGCGACGTAATTTTTCAGCGCCTCGCGGGCACGCTCGAATAACTTCTGGTCACGCAGCAGCTGCACCTCTGCCGAACGTTTGAGTCGGGCGTCTGTGCTCGAACGCTCTGCCTGGTTTCGAATCAGGCTAATTGCCTCATCGACCCGCCCTTGTTTTGCCATCAGCGCGGCGCTGCGGATTTGCGCGCGCATGATGTCGTCGGGGTTGTCCACCTTTTGCAACCACTCTTGCGCCCTGGTTAGGTCCTGACGTTGCTCAAAGACCTGGGCCATGGTTAAAAAGGCCTGTGATCGGCCCCGTCTGACTTCAGCGCCTGTTTTGGCGTCGCCTTGCGCATTGGTCAAGTCCAGATAACGCGACAGGTGCTGCTCCGCCAGATCAGATTGACCTTGTTGCGCCAACAAGGCGCCTTCGACCAGCCAGGCGTCGGCGTAGTCTGGTGTCTGCTCCCGCAGCGTTTGCAATTGAAGCTTGGCATCGTCTTCGCGTCGGCCATTGAGTAGCGTCTTGACATACGCCATGCGGAACTCCGGCCGGGCTGCGGCCAGGTGGCTTTTGACGAGTGTTTCCGCTTCGGGTCGTCCCGGGTCGATCAAAGAAAGTGCCAACAACGCCGCGTGTTCGGAACGTGGGTCTTGCGACAACCCCTGCTTGGCTGCATTCAGTGCGGCAGGGCTGTCACCGGCGGCTTGCCGCATACGTCCCAGACTGGCCCAGACGGTAGCCGACAAGTCGGGTAGCTTGATCGCGTCGGCTAGCGCCTGCTCGACCAGCGCCACGGCCGCTTGTTTGTCGCGCACGCGGTCATACAAGCCAGGCAGCGCCCAGATAAGTTCACGGCGCTGCGGCGCAGGCGTCAGCGACAGCTCTTTCTTGAGTGGCGCCAAGGTGTCTGCCAAGCGGTTGAGACCAAGCAAGATTTGTAATACGTAGCGGTTGGCCTCTTGTGATGATGGCAGCGCCTTGGACCAGGCGCGCGCCGCCACCAGCGCCGATTCCCCGGAGCGCGCCTGCAACGCGATTTGCACTGACCGCTTGAATAGCGCCGGGTCGCTGGTCTTGCGGGCAGCGTCCAGCAGAATGGAGAAAGCGGTGCCGGGCTCTTCCGAGCGGGCATTGAGTTCGCCCAGCAAAATTTGGTAAAACAGCGCGCCGTCAAGTGCAGAAACCTTTGGGGCGGGTTCCCTGAGCGGTGCGGTTTGGGCTTGTGCTGCCAATGCAAAAACCGCAAGCCATGAAAGTAAAACGTGGTGAAGACGCATCCGTTCATAATAATCGAAGGTTCACACAAAGCACTTTCACATGCCTGAATTACCCGAGGTTGAAGTTACCCGGCGCAGTTTTGCCGATGCCATTGCAGGTGCTGTGGTCACTGCGGTGCGCCGGGGTAAACCTCTGCGCTGGCCCTTGGGTTGTAGCCCTGACCAGTTGCTCAACAAAAGCGTCCAAACCGTAGGCCGACGTGGCAAATATTTGCTGCTTGCGCTTGACCGGGGGTGGCTGCTGGTGCATTTGGGCATGTCAGGCAGCCTGCTGTTTGCTTCGGTGTTACCCGCGCCTGGCGTGCACGATCATTTCGATCTGGTGACGACGCAGGGAACGCTCAGACTCAATGACCCGCGCCGCTTTGGTGCGGTTGTCTTTGTGGACAACCTGGCTGACCCTGTTGCTGTCAAATTGTTGGGCAAACTCGGGATGGAACCTTTGAGCGACGGCTTTGACCTGGCCCTGTTCCAGCAAGGCATGAAGTGCCATGGCACGGCGGTCAAGCAGGTGTTGCTAGCGGGTGAGTTGGTGGTTGGTGTGGGCAATATTTATGCGTGTGAAAGCCTTTTTTTGGCCGGTATCCGGCCGACGCTCAGCGCGGCACGCCTGAGTTTTCGGCGGACGGCGCTGTTACGTGAGGCTATTCGCGACGTTCTGAGCCGCGCGGTAGAACAGGGTGGCAGCACCTTGCGTGATTTTTCCAGTGCTGACGGCAAGCCGGGGTATTTCCAACTGCAGGCCATGGTGTATGGCCGCGCTGGGTTGCCGTGTCGACGCTGTCAGACGCCGATCAAGGTGATTCGTCAGGGGGGACGCTCGACGTTTTACTGCCCCGTGTGCCAGAAGTTCTGAGCTGACTTGAGGCCGGGTTTCACGCGCGAAGGGTGCTATATTGGCCGCGGCTATTAGTTTTGGAGGCAGATTGGGAACTTCATTCAACGAAAAGTTTGATCAGCACGGCGTCTGGCGGCGCGAATTTGCGCTGCGCCTCAAACTCATGGCGCAGTGGCTGAAAGACCAGGATTTGCTCGATGCGTCCGTCGAGGATCGGCTGCAGCGCCTGCAGGCCCAAGTGCGTGCGGACAAGGTTATGGTCGCTTTTGTGGCCGAGTTTTCTCGGGGGAAATCGGAGCTGATCAACGCGATTTTTTTTGCTGGCTACGGCCGCCGCATCATGCCCGCCAGCGCCGGACGCACCACCATGTGCCCGACCGAGATGGGTTTTGACCCCGAAATTCCGCCCTGTTTACGTTTGTTACCCATTGAAACGCGACTCAAACCCCAGTCCTTGATGGAGTGGCGCATGGCGCCTGAAAAATGGGAGCGTACCGACCTGGAGGTCAACAACCCCAAGCAACTTGCCGAGGCATTCTCCAAGGTGGCAGAAACCCGCCGCGTGACGCTGGAGGAGGCGCACGCTTTGGGTTTTTGGCAGAGACAGTCTTCCGAGCAAAGCCTGTTGCAGGATGCCCAAGGCATGGTTGATATCCCCAAATGGCGCCATGCCTTGATCAATATCGCTCACCCGTTGCTCAAACAGGGGCTGGTGATCCTGGATACGCCGGGGCTTAACGCGATTGGCGCCGAACCCGAGCTCACGGTCAGTTTGATTCCGCAAGCACAAGCTGTTGTTTTCATCCTGGGTGCTGACACTGGCGTAACCCAGTCTGACCTGTCGATCTGGCAGGAACATCTGGTTGAAGACGAACAAGACGTGGCCAGCCGGCTGGTCGTGCTCAACAAGATTGACACCTTGTGGGACGCGCTGGACAGCACGGAGGAAATCGAGGCACAAATTGAGCGGCAGCGGCGCAACTCGGCCAACATTCTTCGCATCCCGGAGAAGCAGGTGGTGGCGGTTTCGGCGCAAAAGGGGTTGATTGCCAAAGTCACGCAAGACGATGAATTGCTCAAACGCAGTTGTCTGGCCGATTTGGAAGACGCATTGAGCCGTGACATCATGGGCCGACGACAGAAAATTCTCGGGGCGGCAGTGGCGCGCAGCGTGTCTGCCTTGCGCGCCGAGACCGCGCGCTTTGTTCAGATTCGCCGTCGCGATCTGGTGGAGCAGTTGCTTGAGCTCAAGGGCTTGCAGGGCAAGAATTCCCCAGTGATCCGCAACATGCGCTCGCGGGTGGCGCAGGAGCAGGCCGACTTTGATGCCGCTGGGGTCAAGATTCATGCGGTGCGATCGGTCCACCTGAAACTGATGCGGGAAATCTTTGCTTTGCTGGGCTCGGTCGCGCTCAAGGGCGAAATGGCGCAGCTGTCTGCAGCGCTCAAGCAAAAGGGCTTCAAGGTCGGTATCAAGCGCTTGTATGGCGACACCTTTGAACGCTTGCGTGCAAATTTGCAGCAAGTGCACGTCAAGGGGATGGAAATCCATGCCATGTTGGCGGCAATGTTTTTGCAACTCAACACCGAGTACGGTTTTTCGCTGCAGGTACCCGCTGAGCCGTTGATAGACCCGTATTTGGCTGATCTCAATTTGATCGAACGCAGCCACGTGCAGTACCTCGGCCTGGGTAACGCTTTCAGGTTGGCGCAACCTGAGTTTGCCGATCGCTTGGTGCGGGCACTGTCCAACCGTCTGCGCAACGTCAATGAAACGGTTTTGAGTGACATTGAAGCCTGGAGCAAATCGGCCGCTGCCCAGCTGGACTTGCAGTTGCGCGAACGCCGTAAAAACTTTGTCAGGCGACTCGAGGCCATCGACCGCATCGCCGACGCGTCCAACGGACTCGACGAGCGCATTGCCGAGGTCAACCTGCGCAGTGCCGAAGTCGATCAGGTGGAGCTTAAATTGGTTGAATTGACCGATTCACTGATGCAGATGACCAAACCCGAGCGCTTTGGTTTGGCGCTGGATGAGCAGTAGCTTGCCAACGCGCACAGCGCACACCAAGTTTGCGCACGCGCTGATACGCTGGCAGCAGCAGCACGGCCGCCATGATTTGCCTTGGCAGGGGACGCGCGACGCCTATCGCGTGTGGCTCTCGGAGATCATGCTGCAGCAGACCCAGGTTGCCACTGTGCGTGCCTACTTTGAGCGTTTTTTGCTGCGTTTCCCTGACGTTCGTGCCTTGGCCGCAGCGCCGCTGGACGACGTGTTGGGTTTGTGGAGCGGGCTGGGCTACTACAGCCGCGCGCGCAATTTGCACCGCTGCGCACAGCAGGTAGTTAACGCGTATGACGGACAGTTTCCGTCGACGGCAGCACAGCTGCAGACGCTGCCCGGCATCGGCGCGTCAACCGCGGCAGCGGTGGCCTCGATCTGTTTTGGCGAGCGGGTAGCCATACTTGATGGTAATGTCAGACGGGTGCTGACGCGCTACCTGGGTTTTGACGGCGACCTGGCGTTGGCGGCCAACGAGCGAGCCCTGTGGCAACAGGCAACCGCGCTGCTGCCAACGGGTGATCTGCAGCGCGCCATGCCGCGCTACACCCAAGCGGTGATGGACCTGGGCGCGACAGTGTGCACGGCAAAAAAGCCGCTCTGTTCGCTCTGCCCCCTGCAGTCACGCTGCCGCGCTGTCGCGTTGGCCTGCCCTGAAAACTTTCCGGTCAAGTCGCGCAAGCTCAAGCGCAGCGCTGAGTCGATCTGGTTGTTGTGGGCACGCACGCAGGACGGTGCAGTGTGGCTCAGCCAGCGCCCGACGCCCGGCGTGTGGGCCGGTCTGTACTGCTTTGACCTGTATGCCAGTCGGCAGGAGTTGGCGGCGACTTTGCCAGAGACCTTGGCCGGGCAGGCGCAAGATTTGCCTGCTTTCAAGCACGTGCTCACGCACAAGGACTTGTACCTGCATCCGGTACAAGTTGTCGTACCCAGGCATTTGGTGCTCACCAGCACGGGGCAATGGTTTGACGCCGCTCAATGGCCAACGCAGGGGTTGCCGGCACCTATCAGGAAATTGCTCGCGGCGGGTGGGTAAGCGTCATTTGCCGTCAATTTCACGATGGCGTTTGAGCGTAGACCACTGATTTTTGAAACGCAGACTGAGCTGTTCGACAAAATAGACCGAGCGGTGTTGGCCACCGGTGCAGCCAATGGCGACCGTCACGTAGCTGCGGTGGTTTTGCGACAGCGCTTGCAACCATTCATCCAAAAAAGTTTGAATGTGCTGCAGCATGCGTTCAACGTCTGGCTGTTGCTGCAAAAAATCAATCACGGGTTGGTCGCGCCCGGTCAGGGGCTGCAGCTCGGGTTCGTAATGCGGGTTGGGCAACATGCGCACGTCAAAAACAAAATCGGCGTCGCTGGGCAGGCCGCGCTTGAAGGCAAACGACTCAAAAACAAGCGTCATCTGCTCGCCTGGTGCGCCAATAAATGCTTTCACGTAACTTTGCAGCTGCGTTGGACGGATCATGCTCGAATCAATCACATGCGACTGTATGCGCAGGTCACTGAGCAGGTTGCGCTCGAGCGCGATCGCCTCGGTCAAGGCGTGGCGCTCGTCGCTTGCCGCGTCGAGTTGAATGGCTTGTGACAAGGGATGGCGGCGCCGGGTTTCAGAAAAGCGCCGGATCAAGGTGTCTGCGGTGGCGTCCAAAAAGATTGAATCGACTTGGTAGCCCTTGGCCTTGAGCTGTTGCAGCTGTTCCGGCACCAATGGCAGCGAGCTGGCGCTGCGCACGTCGATGGCGATCGCCAGGCGCTTGGTGTAGAAGCCTCGCTCGAGTTTGACCAGCGGCAGCAGCAATTCGGGCGGCAGGTTGTCGACGCAATAAAAACCAAGGTCTTCCAGCGCGTGCAGCGCCACCGACTTGCCCGAGCCAGACATGCCGGTGATCAAGACAATTTGGACATCGCGTTTGCTGGTGGCCATGTCAACTTGCCTGTGTTTGCAGCAGGTCGCGCGCGTGGGTGAGCGTGCTGGCCATGATGCGTTCGCCACCGAGCATGCGCGCCAGTTCGTTGACGCGCTCCTCGCCAAGCACCACAGCAACCGAGCTGACAGTGGCCTCACCCGAGCGCTGCTTGCGCACCACCCAATGCTGATTGGCACAGGCAGCCACCTGCGGCAAGTGGGTGACCGCCAGCACTTGCCGGTCGCCTCCCAGTTGGCGCATGAGTCGGCCCACCGTCTCGGCCACGGCGCCGCCAACGCCGGCGTCCACTTCGTCGAAGATCAGCGTTTGCGCCGTGCCCAACTGGCTGGTGGTCACCGCGATGGCCAGTGCCAGCCGCGAGAGTTCGCCGCCCGAGGCCACTTTGTTGACCGGCCGCGGCGTGCTGCCGACGTGCCCCGCCACCAGAAAGCTGACGTCGTCCAGGCCAAACTGCATCGGTTCGGCGGTGGGTGCGATCTGCACCTGAAACTGGCCACCCGGCATCCCCAGCCCCTGCATCGTCTCGGTGATGGTTTTGGCCAGGTGTGGCGCCGCAGACCGACGTGCGCGTGACAATTTGGCAGCTTCGGTTGCGTAAGCCTGCCAGGCTGTGGCCACGTTGGCCGCTAGTGCGTCGAGATCGCTGGCGGCGTCCAGCGCCCGCAATTGCTGCTTCCAGCTTGCCAGCAGGGAGAATAGTTCGTCGGGTTGACGCTTGTAGCGGCGGGCCAGCGACAGCCACAGACCCAGACGGTCGTCCAGTGCTTGCAAGCGCTGGGGATCGAGTTCGGTTTTGCGCAGATAGGAGCGCAGACTGTGCGCAGCGTCTTCCAATTGCGCCAAGCTTGATGTCAAAACACTCGCTAGCCCTTTAAATACTGGCTCAATATGCTCTTGTTTTTGAAGTAAGTCAACAGCGCAACCGAGTTGGGCGCTGGCGCTCGACTCGTCTTGTTCCAGCGCTGCCAGCGCTGTTGCTGCGGCGTCCAGCAGCGATTGAGCGTGCGACAAGCGGGTGTGTTCCGCGTTGAGGACGGACCACTCGTCCAGCGCTGGCGCCAGTTTTTCGAGTTCGGCGATTTGCCAGTTCAGGCGCTCGCGCTCGCTTTGCAGATTTTGCTGCGAAGTGCGCGCTTGTTTGAGCTGTTCTTGCGCCTGCCGCCAGTGGTGCCAACAGGCACTCACCGCCACAGGCGACACCTTCGCGTAGGCGTCCAGCAGTGCGCGTACCGCGTCTGGGCGGGTCAGGCTTTGCCAGGCGTGTTGACCGTGGATATCAAGCAACTGTTCACCCAAAAAACGCAATTGGGTTGCGGTTGCAGGGCTGCCGTTGATCCAGGCGCGGCTCTTGCCTTGCTGATCAATGGTGCGACGCAGCAGCAGGTCAGCGCCGGAATCAAAGCCCGCATCGTCGAGCCAAGCGACGATCTTTGGGGTTGTTTCAAACTCTGCGCTGACGTCAGTGCGCGCCGCGCCTTCGCGGATCAGGTCTGCGTCGGCCCGGCCGCCGGTGGCCAACTGCAACGCGTCGATCAAAATCGATTTTCCCGCACCTGTCTCGCCGGTGAGTACGGTAAAGCCTGCGGCCAAATCCAATTCGAGTTCGTGCACGATAACAAAGTCGCGCAAGATGATGCGTCTGAGGCTCACTGTGGCGCTACTCCTTCGTTCCAGTGCAATTTTTCACGCAAGGTATCAAAGTAAGACCAGCCCCTTGGGTGCAAAAAGCGCACGTGGTGCTGGGAACGTGTCACTTCGATCCGGTCGCCATGCATCAGCGAGGCCAGTGACTGCATGTCAAAACTGGCGCTGGCGTCGCGGCCCGCGACCAGCTCAATGGCAATGTGCGAGGTATTGGCCAGCACGATAGGCCGGTTCGACAAGGTGTGCGGTGCAATCGGCACCATCACCCAACCCGGAATCGATGGGTGCAGCAGCGGACCGCCGGCCGACAGCGCGTAGGCGGTTGAGCCCGTAGGTGTGGCAATGATCAAGCCGTCGGCACGCTGGTTGGCGACAAAGTGGCCATCGACTTCCACGCGCAGTTCGACCATGCCCGATGTGGCGCCGCGGTTCAACACCACGTCGTTCATTGCTGCGGCTGTGTAAACACAATCGCCGCTGCGCATCACCCGTGCATCCATCAGGCTGCGGTGGTCTTCAACGTAGTCACCTTGCAGCATCGGCTCCAGGGTGGCGGCAAAACCCTGGTAAGGCACGTCGGTAATGAAACCCAGGCGCCCCTGATTGATACCGATCAAGGGCACGCCATAGGCGGCCATTTGCCGACCGATGCCCAGCATGGTGCCGTCACCACCCACCACCAGACCAAGGTCGCATTGCTCGCCGATTTGTGCCACTGACAGCTGGGTATAGCCTGTCAAACCCATGTTTCGGGCGGTGTCTTGTTCAAGCACAACGTCGCAGCCCTGACTGTGCAGAAAATCAGCCACCGCCCCCAGTGCCTCGCGTGAACTGGCAACAGTCGCGTTGCTGAAAAAAGTCTGGTACTTGCCGATCAGCGCGACAAGTTGAAATTTGGATTTCATGCGCAAATTACATCACTAAAATGGCCTGATGCTTGATGAACGTGCCAAGTTGTTGCTAAAGGCGCTGGTTGAGCGCTACATCGCCGACGGTCAGCCGGTGGGTTCGCGCACGTTGTCCAAAGCCTCAGGGCTGGAACTCTCGCCAGCCACCATCCGCAATGTGATGTCTGACCTGGAGGACCTGGGGCTGATCGTCAGCCCGCATACATCGGCCGGGCGGATCCCGACGGCGCGCGGCTACCGTCTGTTTGTCGACACCATGCTCACGGTGCAGCGCGGCGCGATTCCTGAGCACAGGCTGGCACATGACCAACCGCAAAAAGTGTTGTCGAACGCGGCCAACCTGTTGTCCAACCTGTCGCAGTTTGTCGGCGTGGTAGTGGCGCCACGGCACACCTCCATTTTTCGGCACATTGAGTTCTTGCGTTTATCGGAGCGCCGGGTGCTGGTGATCATTGTTTCGCCCGAAGGCGACGTGCAAAACCGGGTGATCTTCACCGAGGTCGACTACGAACAGCCGCAACTGGTTGAAGCAGCCAATTTCTTGAACACCCATTACGTCGGGCTCGACATCGAGCAGGTGCGTGAGCGTCTGAAAACCGAGGTGGATTCGTTGCGTGCAGAAATTGCCAGCCTGATGAACGCAGCGGTGGCGGCCAATTCCGAGGTGTTGGCTGAAAAGCAGGACGAAGTCGTCATCTCTGGCGAAAAAAACCTCTTGTCAGTGAGCGACTTTGCCCATGACATGGGGCATTTGCGCCGCGCCTTTGAATTATTTGAGCAAAAGGCGCAACTGATGCGTTTGCTTGATGTGACCGGGCGTGCAGAAGGTGTACGTATCTTCATCGGCGGCGAAAGCCAGGTTGTACCTTTTGAGGATTTGTCGATCGTCAGCGCGCCTTATGAGGTGGATGGCCAAATTGTTGGTACCTTGGGCGTCGTCGGGCCAACGCGCATGGCCTACGACCGCATGATCCAGATCGTTGACATCACGTCCAAGCTGGTCAGCAATGCATTGAGTCACCGCAAGTAAGCCCTACAATCCTTCGCTCGGTTGGGGCGTTAGCTCAGTTGGTTAGAGCAGAGGACTCATAATCCTTTGGTCCACAGTTCAAGTCTGTGACGCCCTACCATTAAAAACCTTGCTATACTCTGGCGCTCAGCGGCTGTAGCTCAGTTGGATAGAGTACTTGGCTACGAACCAAGGGGTCGTGGGTTCAATTCCTGCCAGCCG
>PFKL01000092.1 GCA_002784245.1 Comamonadaceae bacterium CG_4_10_14_3_um_filter_60_75 | reverse complement strand
CTGCCGACGACCCAGAAGCCGATTTCGCCCGGCAGTGCCAAGCCATTCTGCAAGCCACCGCGCAGCGCCTGCCGATTTACTTCATGCACGGCAACCGCGACTTTCTGCTCGGTGCAAGCTTCGCCCAAGCAGCCGGCATGACCTTGCTGAGCGACCCGCATGTCTTGGCGTTTGACCAACAACGCTGGCTGCTCTCGCATGGCGATGCGCTGTGTGTCGGCGACGTAGACTACCAGCAGTTTCGCCAGCAGGTACGCAACAGCGCATGGCAAAACAGCTTTTTGGCCAAGCCGCTGGCCGCGCGCCAGGCCATCGCGCACGGCCTGCGTGCCCAAAGCGAAGCGCGCAAAAGCGGGGGGGCAAGCTACGCCGATGTGGATATGGCACTGGCGCAGCAATGGCTGGGCAATGCAAAGGCCGACACACTGATCCATGGCCATACGCACCGCCCTGGCGAACACCGGCTCAATCCGGGCGAAGCAACCCCACGACAGCGCATCGTCCTCAGCGACTGGGATGCCGAGGCGCGGCCACCCCGGCTCGAGGTGCTGCGCCTGCGCGCCGGGTTTGCTCCCCAGCGCGTGGCCTTGGCCTCAGGGCTTTAACAAAACCTTCAGGGTGTTTTGCAGGCGCCGCGCGTACGCCGCGTCAAATGCGCCGCTCAGCACGGTGGCCGCGTCCTGGCCCCAGGTTTCACGCGGCGCCGGGTCGTTGCGACGCGTTAGCAGTTGCAACTGCAGCATGCGCCGCGCACTCAATTGCTCGGCTGGGGTCGGCACTTCAGCGGCCATTTCCAGGCGCAGCAGCGCGGTACTGGCCTCGCCCGTGGGCGCTTGCGAAACCGCCTTGACCCAAGCCCCACGCACCGCGGGCGCGACGCGGCCGCCCAACTCCTGCACGCCGGGCACTTGCGCGCCGTCGCGCTTTTCCCAGGCGGTCAACAGTTGCGTCAGCGCCTCACCATGCGCTTGCGCGGCCAATTTACGCAGCGCAAACTGCGCCTGCTCCAGCGCGTCACGCTGGGCCCGAAAAGCGGCATCACCCAACCGCGGTGCTTCGGGACGCTCGCCATAGGCCGGGCGATCACCCCGGCCACCGCGCAGCGCGCCGCGGTCGTCGTTGCGACCAGGGCCACGCGCGCCGTCACGGCCGGCATCCCGAGCGCCAGGGCGACCCGCGTCTTTGCGCTCACCAAACTTGCCACCGCGGCCGGGCGCCACAGGCGTGTCTTTTTTCATGCCGGGCCGGTCATCGCCACGCATCGCAACCACCGGTTTGCGCGTTGGTGCCGGTTGGCTTGTCGCACTGGCGGCCTTGGCACCGGCAGCAGCATCCGACGCTTCGGCTGGCACATCCGCTGATGGCGCCTCGGTCGGGGCCTCAGACGCTACGTTTTCAGTAGCTTGTTGCGCTTTATCTACAAGGGCTAGCGCCTCTTTTTCTTCAGAAGTCTGGTCGCTGGCTGCCACTGCTGCCTGGGCCTGGGCCTGACCACGCAAGGCGGCGTCAAGCGCCGCCATGGCATTGCGGATGGCTTGGGCGTCACCCGACGCGTTGGCCGCTTGCAGTGCCTTGGACGCTTCCAGCACCACCTGATCATGCGCGCTCAGAGCGCTTTGGGCTTTTTCGCGCTCAGCGGTCTTGCGGTTAAAGGCTTCGTCAATGGGTTTGCGGAAGGCGTCCCACAGCTTCTGCTCCTGGCGCCGATCTACCGGCACCCGATGCACCTCAGCCTGCCAGCGTTGTTGTAGCGCCTTGACCGCATCAATGCGCAGAACAGGCTCGGCGCCCAGTGCCTTGGCCTCGACGATCATGGCGTGGCGAACGGACAGGCTTTCCTTTTGCAGCACTTCAAGCGGTGCAGCGGCTTCGTCGATGGCGGTTTTCCACAGCGGTTGCAGCTCGGTGTACAACTTTTCGCCCACGTGGCCAGACTCGCGCCAGCGGTCGGCAAACTGGTGCAGCACGCGCGCAAAGCCTTTCCAGTCATCGTCCAGCGCGACGCGGTTGGCCGCAGCCCATGCTTTGACTTCGTCGATCAAGGCCAGGCGCTGCGCGCGGTGCTCAGCGGTTTCCGCCTTGAGCTTGTCCAGCCAGGCTTCCACCACCTTGTGCGCCTCGTTGCAGGCTTCATCAAAACGTTTCCACAGCGCGTGGTTGGGCACGCCACCCTGGTCGGTCAGCTTCCACTGCTCACGCAACTGGCGCAATGTCTCCTGCATCTTGCGCCCGCCCATGGCTTGGCCCTCAAGGCGCTTGAGCAAGCCCTCGGCCTTGGCCACCAGTTCCTCGCGCAACTGGTCAGCACGCCAGCGTTGCCAGCCTTCGAGTTCACCGGCTGCAGCCAGCGCACCGTGCGCCTCGTTTTCGAGCTTGTCGTCGATCAGTCGGCCAAATTCTTTGAGTGCGGTGCGCAAGTTGTTGGCTGCAGCGACACTCGCCTTGCTGTGACCAGTGGTAACTTCTTGCTCTAATTTAGTGAGCGCCTCACGCACAGCGGATATGGCCTTGGCCTTGATTTCAGGATCAACAGGGGCTTTTGCGGGTTTCGCCACCGCCTCCAGCGGGATACCGCGCGCCAGGCGCAGCTCATCGGCCCACACTGGCACGTTGGGCAACGGCGTGCTGGCGTCTTCGGCGGCGGCAACCGTCAGCGCCAGGGCCTCATTGAACGCATCCCACACCAGGCCCAGTTGCGCCTGGGACGCCTGCAACAGCGGCGGGAACTTGGCGTCAACACTGGGCCAGTTGGCATCGCCCGCCAGTGCAGCGGCCTCAGCCTGCCAATTGCCGACATCGGCGCTGAGTGCCGCCTGCGCGGCTTGGGCATCACGCCAGGGTTTGGTTGACAGCACCTCGATGCGCTGCGCGACCAGCACCGCCGCTTCGCGCTGCACCTGCACCCGGTGCTGCAGGTCTTCGATGGCGCGCACGCGCTCGACCAACTGCGCTTTCAGCTCGGCCAGCGGCTCCTTGCTCAGCGGTGCGCCGGCCTTGGCTGCGTCGCGCTGCCAGGCCAGGGCGTCAGCAAGATTGAGCTTGGGCAGCGCCAGCAACGCACGCGCCTTGTCGGCCCACTCCTGCGCGATGGAAGCCTGGGCCTTGCTGCGCTTGATCTCGTCGAGCCTTTCACGAACCAACTTGGCCGCGCCCTTGTCTTTGCTGCTGAGTTCCTTGAACACTAGCTGCAATTGCTCTAAACCGGGCTCACCGGCAAGCCATTCGCGAATGCACGCCATGCGCTCACCCGAGGTCTGGGCAGAAAAAGCGCCGTGCGTCAGCGCGTCCAGCGGGTGCGCGTCGGGCACGGTTGCAGGTGCAGCAGACACGTCAGAAAGTGGAACGCCTGAGTTGGTTTTGGAAAAGGGAAACATCGAATGGACGAAGGCAAAAAAAATAACGGCCCATCGGCCAGACCGACGGGAACAGGGCCGTTATTTTCGCCGCGTTTTGGTGGCGAACAAAAAAGATTTGCGGTTGGCCTATTGCGTGGCCAGATTGAGCTCGGCACGCGGCTGCCATTTGGCCTCTGGCGCCAGCGCCTTGGCAGCCCCCAAAAACAGGCGCGCCATCGGTAGCTGCAGACTGGCCAAGTGGTCGCGCACCGCCACACCACGTTGAACCGCCAGCGCCTGCATCGCCGACTCCGAGGCGTCCATATTCGCCAGCAACAGGGCTTCCATATCGGGCACCGGGATGTCCTTGGTCATGCCAATCAGGTTGCGCGGTTTGGGGAAGTCAGCACGCTTGTAAACCGCTCGCAAGAGGACTGGGTATTCGTGCGGAGTCACCGGCAACGGATTCTTGTCCGCGGCTGCAGTACCGCTGGCCGCACGCCGCTTTTCGGCTTGCACCAGCGCTTGCAGTTGCACCCGCTTGTAGGCGTCGCGCTCGACTTCCAGGCTGGCGGTGCCGATCACCGTCATCTTCAGCGCAGGCCGATCCTGCAAGGCCTTGGCCACTTTGGCCAAGCCAGCTTTGGCAGCGTCGCTCAGCACAGCCGAGCCGGCGTCAAAACTGACCACACTAAGCTCTTCACCGCCACCACCGAACGCGCTGGCCAGCAAGCTGAACGGCGCGGTGATGGCCTTGGCGATGAGGTTGCCAATGATCCTGAAGACGATCGGCATCAGGCGAAACTGCGGGTCGTTGAGCGAACCGCTAACCGGCAGGTCGATGTCGATCACGCCGTGACGATCAGCCAGCAAGGCCACCGCCAGCTTGACCGGCAGGCTGCTGGTGGCGTCAGGCACTTTGTCGCCAAACTTGAGCTGGTTGAGCACCAGTTTGTTGTTGGCGGTGAGTTGGCCGTCAGGTAGCACCTTGTAAGCCACGTCGACGCTGAGCTTGCCGCGCTCGATGCCGTAGCCGGCGTAGCGTGCCGAGTAAGTCGACAGCGGCGCCAGTTCCAGGTCACGCACCTTGCCGGTGATGTCCAGCGCCACCGGTTGCACCAGCGGGTTAACCTTGCCCAGCACCTCCAGCGTCGCTGTGCCCTGGGCGCGCCCGCGCAGCGCCAGGTCGGCGAGTTCAACCGCGCCATTAACTGGCTCGGAAGAAAACGCGCTGAGCTTGCCCACCAGCTCGGTCAGGTCGGCTGAATAATTGGGTTTGATGAAGCGGTCGGTAAAGTTGACATGCCCACCGACCAGACTGACCGGGCCAAAGTGGATCAGCGCAGGGGCTGACGCCGCAGCGACGCCAGTGGCAGCTGTCTCAGTTGGCGCTGCGGGCTTGGTCAGGTCCTGCAGGTTCAGGCGCCCTGCCTCACTGAGGATGACACGGGCATAAAAATCACTGAGAACTGTGCTGGCCACGTCCACCCTGGGTGCAGCACCGGGCGCCAGCGCCACGTTCAAGCCGTTCAGGTTCAGGCTCTTCCAATTGAGCAGTTCCTCGGCAGGCTGCAGCGGCTCGGCCTGTGCCAGGGTTTGCACCTGCAAGTTGTCCAAGGCGGCGTCACCCGCCACGCCTAATGTGGTGCCCGCTGCGTCCAGCGTCAGGCTGACCCGGCCTTTGAAGCTGGTGTCGGCGCGCCGCAGCGACACATTCAACACATCGCTGAGGTACGGCGCCAGCGCCTGCAACGGCAGTCGCGTCGCCGACAGGTCACCCTTGAGCGCGAGCGGGGTCAAGACGGTGCTGCCGCGCCAGGTCAGGCGCCCGGGTTCGGTATGACCGTGGCGCGCACGCCCCGCCAGTGACACGGAAAACGGCTTTTTGCCGTCGCTGGCAAAGTCCTTGACTTGCAACGCCAGTTTGGACACCTCCAGTGCGACCGTGGGGCTCACCGCCGCATCGGCAAAGCCCAACGCGCCGTCGGCAACCTGGAATTCCTTGAGCGTCAACATCCAAGGCGGTGTGGTTTGCCTGGCCTGGTCGCGGCTGGGGTTGCGCGCAGGCGGCACCTTGAGCCAGTCATGAAACATCCAGTGGCCATCTGCAGCACGGCTGATATTGACTTCGGGTTGCGTCACCTGCAGCTTGCCCAGCACGATCGACTGGCGGCCCAAATCCAGCGTGGCATCTTGCAATTTGACACGGGCAGCGCTCGCCAGGGCAGTTTTTTGATTGCCCACGAGTGCCAACTTATCCAGGTCGAGTCTGACCAGGTTCAGCAGCGTCTGGCTTGGCTTGCCGGTCTGGGCGCCTGCCCACTGCACGCCCAGTTCAGCCGCCAAGGTACCTTCCAACCTGGGTGTGAGCACATCAGCCAGGTAAGGCGCGACCACGCGCAAAGGCAACCGGGACAGACTGATGGTCACATCAGCGGCCTGGTCGGTCGCCTGGCCCTGAAAATTGACACGGGCTGCTGCCAACTGCGCGCTGCCCTGCAGCGTCAGGGGTTGCGCAAAAGGCCAGGTCAAGGCGTGCGCCTGTAGCGCCAGGTCGCTCAGACGCATGTGTACCGCGCGGGCGGGCACCTGGTCCAGCCAATCCACTTCCCCCCTGAATACGACGACGTCCTGCACCGACAACCGCCACGCGTTGCTTGCAGCAGCATCCGACGGCTCAGCATCTTTTTTAACTTCAGAGCGCGTATCATCTGCGCTAACAGCTTTGTTTTTAGGAGCATCTTTGGCATCAACACGGTGGTTCAATGCCAGCAGATTGAGCATACCCGCGCGGTCCCGCTGCACCGTCAAACGCGGCGCGGTAAGCTCTATCCGGGCCAAGTCAACTTTTTGCTGCAGCGGCTGCACATCGCCCAGATCAATGGTCAAACGATCAAAACGCAGTAACTCTGCGGCGCTGACCTGACCCGAATCACCACCCTTGGGCGCTGTAGAGAGCCTGACACCACTGGCGGCGACTTGACCTGTGAGCGCCACAGACGCCTTTTCTTCCTGTTTGAACGCCAGCTGCAGGTCGGCTTCCAGCACCGCGGACTGCAACTGCACAGGCAGGTCAGCCGGCAGGTAGCTCAAATACGGTGCCAGATCCAGCCCTTTGAAGCGCAGTTGGGCGTCAGTTTTGCGCGTTTGCGCGAACGGGGTAGCGTTGGCGCTTGTATCAAAGGCGCTGCCATTCAGGTTAAAACTGAGCTTGGGACTGACCAGTACATCGCGCTTGGAATCAAGGTTGCTCAGAAAGGGCACACTCAGGTTCACCTGGCTGAGCCGGTGCACCCGCTTGTGTGGCGCGTCAGTGAAGGTTACTGCCGCATCCATCAGCACCAGGTTGTAGAGCGCGAAGTGAAGCGGTGTGCTGTCTTTTTGCTCAGGTTTCGCCGTGAATCTGGTCAACACGTCGTCAACGTCGTAGTGTCCGTCACCGGTGTGCGTGAGGTTCAACAAGGCAGATTCCAGCACCAGCCCATCTACCACTGGCGCCAGCCGCAGCAGCGATTGCAACTCCACATCCATATAAAAACGCTTGAGGGCAAACTGGGGTGAAGACTCTAACCCCGCTGCCGCAGGGCCTGCCACAGCCGCCCGGGCAACAGTTAGGTCAGTGACGGTCAACTCTAGCGACCAGGGTTTGAAGTCCACCGTACCCACTGTCACAGCGCGCCCCAGCTGCTCGCCCAAACGGGCTTGCAATTGTGATTTCAGCAACGGCGGCACACCCAACCAGCCCAGCAACCACAACGCCAGTAGCGCGGCGATTGCCCAGACCAGACGACGCAACCAAGGCTTGCCAAAGACCGACTTTTCAGGGTGAAGGGATGGACTCATGGAAACATATTTTGGAGCCAAAACTTGGCTGAAAAATGGACAGACAGTGTCAATTTATAACAAATTTAGCCATAACGATGTTATTTGATATGGTTGACTTGACATAATAAACACCCATAGAATCCGGCCAACCTTGACTTTGATCAGGGAATACCCTAACCGCTGCCGATCCCGGCAACATCATATTTCTGCATTACCACTAAAGAAAGCGCAGGATATTGATAGCGTAACAACCCAGGCGAGCTTTTAAATCTGCAGCACCCGTGCTGCGCATTTGAAACCACGCGCAAGAAGGAGAAGCTATGTCAGCATCTAAAAATTTGTCTCTCAGCCTGCGACGCGTCAGCACGACCGTAGCCAAAGGTTTTTTCGAACTCACCCACAACAGCTTCGCCTTGATCGGCGTGGCTGTTCTCTTTGTTGCCATCGCGCTGTTTGCTCGCCCGGAGCTGCGCCAGATTGGTGAAATCAAGTTGTTTGGCTGGTTGCAAGAACGCCAATTTGAGACCACTGGCCTGGTGAGCGACCCAGTGGCCAGCGAACGCGCCACAGCCGCCGACCCACAAGACCTGCCCAAACAACAAGCCAGCGTCGCCCTGTGGCTCAGCAAAAAGTACCGCATTGCGCCTGAGCCCTTGAGCGCACTGGTGTCTGAGGCCTACGATATTGGCAAGCGCGTGCGCCTGGAGCCAACGTTGATTTTGGCGGTCATGGCAATTGAGTCGGGCTTTAACCCTTTTGCCCAAAGTCATGTCGGCGCGCAAGGTCTGATGCAGGTGATGACCCGCGTGCATAGCGACAAATACGAGAGTTACGGCGGCAAGTTTGCGGCGTTTGACCCGCTGGCCAACCTGCGTGTGGGTGCCAAGGTGCTGCAGGACTGCATTCGCGCAGCTGGTTCGGTCGAAGGTGGCCTGAAATACTACGTCGGCGCAGCCAATATGGAAGACGATGGCGGCTACGCTGCCAAGGTCATGGCCGAATATGGCCGCCTGCAGCGTGTGGCCGACGGCGGCAAAGAACCGATCTGGACTCAACCCATCATGACCAAGCGAGAGCCTGTCGAGCCGACCCCCACCGAACCCGCAGAAGTAACTGCGATTAAATCGGCCACCGTGGCTCTGAACTGAGGGGCTCAGCTAAAATCCGGTCGGTACGCGACTGGCGATAGGCACCCTGCCCTGCAAGGCCAGGCTGCTGAAGTGGGAACACCACGGGGGAGCGTACCGCAAAGCCTGTAACGGTTTTGTGATCAGCCGTTCGCCTGGGCACCTTAACCTAAGCCCACGTCTTTAAGGACTGCCATGTTCAACCGCAACATTCTCATCGAGCAAACTGACCCCGAGCTGTTTGCCGCCATCCAAGCTGAAAACCAGCGCCAGCAAGACCACATCGAGCTGATCGCCAGTGAAAACTATGCATCCCCCGCCGTCATGGCCGCGCAAGGCACACAACTGACCAACAAATACGCCGAAGGCTACCCCGGCAAGCGCTACTACGGCGGCTGCGAGTTTGTTGACATCGCCGAGCAGCTCGCCATTGACCGTGTGAAGCAAATTTTTGGCGCAGAAGCGGCCAACGTGCAACCGCATTGCGGTGCCAGCGCCAATGAAGCGGTGTTTCTGGCCTTTTTGAAACCCGGCGACACCATCATGGGCATGAGCCTGGCCGAAGGCGGCCACCTGACCCACGGCATGGCGCTGAACAT
>PFKL01000101.1 GCA_002784245.1 Comamonadaceae bacterium CG_4_10_14_3_um_filter_60_75 | reverse complement strand
GCGGCTGGTCATCTCCAGCGTCTCGGCGGCCACGGTTTCCTGGCGCGTCAGCGCGGCGTCGAGCAGGTCAACCTGCGGCAGCTTGGTGTCGGGCAGGTCTTGGAACAACGGCTTCTGGCGCTCCTTTTGAACGCGCTCGCTTTTTGGGAGTTCAACCGGCGCAGCCTCGACCACCCGCACTGCTGGCTTGGCCTGGCTGGGCGCAGATTCTTCCTGGCGCTCCTCGACCAGCACCTGGGCACGTGCTTGCGCAGCCTGTTGACCCAGCGCGATGTCTTCTTCAAAAGCGATTTTTTCGCGCCGGGTTTCAATCTGGGCAAACAGCCACGCCCCCAGCCGCTCAGCCAACAGCAGCCATGAGAAACCAAACACCATGGCCGAGCCCAACACCCCCACGCTAATGGCAACCAGGCCCGACCCGGTAAAGCCCAGCCACTGCATGCCCAGTGGTCCCAAAAAATAACCCGGGATGCCACCGCCGTGCCCGGGCAGATTCGCCTCATGGCTGTAAAAACGTGTCCACTCCAGCGCTGCGCTGGCGCACACCAGCAGCACCAAGCCAAGCCAGAACCAGGCCTGTGCAAGCGCGCGGCTTGGCGCTGCCCCGGCATCCATGGTTTGGTGTGCGAATGCGTCGTCGCCACCGCGCAGGCGCCGGGCAAAAGCACCCAGCCAGGCACGCGCAGCGGCGGCAAAGCACCACCAGACCGAATAGCCCAACAGATAGTAACTGGCGTCGGCCAGCCAAGCGCCTGGCTGACCCAGCCGATTGTTCGCAGCCGCACCAACGCCCGAGGTCGACCAGGCCGTGTCCAGCGGTGAATAAGTCACCATCGAAACAAGCCAGACAGCCAAAGCGATGAAACCCAGCACCAGCGAAATTTCACTGGAAAAGCGCCGCCAACCATCACGCGAGGCGTCTTGGCCCGCCGCAGCCCGTTGCCCGGCTAAATTGTGAAGGGAATAAGTCATTGAAAAGTTGTTGAATCGTACCAAGCCCGGGCTTGCCCAAGGCATCTGTCACGCTGGGCCATTGCGTCTTCCCGGATAATGCGCTTAAGACGCAACTGTACCTGCGATCTGTATCCAAACTCTCAAGGCACCTTATGACGACCCCACGCCACGCAAAAGTTCTCATTCTGGGATCGGGCCCGGCCGGCTATACCGCCGCCATTTACGCTGCCCGCGCCAACCTGTCACCCCTGCTGATTACCGGCATCGCCCAGGGTGGCCAGCTGATGACCACCACCGAGGTTGACAACTGGCCCGCCGACGTGGACGGCGTCCAGGGGCCCGAGCTGATGCAACGCTTCCTGGCCCACGCCGAGCGTTTCAACACCGAAATTGTTTTTGACCACATCAACAAGGTTGATTTTTCCAAGCGACCGTTTACCCTGACCGGCGACAGCGGCACCTACACCTGCGACGCACTGATCCTGGCCACTGGTGCCTCGGCCAAGTACCTCGGCCTGCCCAGCGAAGAAGCCTTCATGGGCCGCGGTGTGTCGGGTTGCGCCACCTGCGACGGCTTTTTTTACCGCAATGAAATCTGCTGCGTGGTCGGTGGCGGCAACACCGCCGTCGAAGAAGCGCTGTACCTGGCCAACATCGCCAGCAAGGTTTACCTGATCCACCGCCGCGACAAGTTTCGCGCCGAGCCAATCATGATCGACAAGCTAATGGCCAAAGTAGCTGAGGGCAAGATCGAATTGCGCACCTTCTGCACGCTCGACGAGGTGCTGGGCGACGCCACCGGCGTCACCGGTGTACGCGTCAAAAATGTAACCACGGGTGCTACCGAAGACCTGACGCTCAAGGGCTGCTTTATCGCCATCGGCCACGCGCCCAACACCGAGATATTCCAGGGTCAGCTGGAGATGGCGGGCGGCTACATCGTCACCCACGGCGGACAAAGCGGCTTTGCCACCCAGACCAGCGTACCTGGCGTTTTTGCCGCCGGCGACGTGCAAGACCACGTCTACCGCCAGGCCATCACCAGCGCGGGTACCGGTTGCATGGCGGCGCTGGACGCCCAGCGCTTTTTGGAGCAGCAAGAGTAGTCACCCCACTGCCCGCTATAATACCGGGCTTTGCTGGGTTACCGCCACCCTTTTTCTTGGCGAGGTGAGGCTTGCAACGTCAGTTGCGGCCGTTTAAAAGTATCGGAGTGTCCAAATGGCACGCGTATGTGAAGTAACGGGCAAAAAGCCCATGGTGGGAAACACGGTTTCCCACGCCAACAACCGGTCCAAGCGTCGGTTCCTGCCCAATTTGCAATATCGTCGTTTCTGGGTTGAGTCTGAAAACCGCTGGGTTCGCCTGCGGATTTCAAACGCTGGCCTGCGTTTGATCGACAAAAATGGCATCGATGCCGTGCTCGCAGACCTGCGTGCCCGCGGTCAAGCCTAAACCATAACTGAAAGAGCATCATGGCAACCAAAGGCGGACGCGAAAAAATCAAGCTGGAATCCACTGCCGGCACCGGTCACTTCTACACGACCGACAAAAACAAGAAAACCACTCCCGAAAAGCTGCTGATCAAGAAATTTGATCCCAAAGCACGCAAGCACGTGGAATACAAGGAAATCAAGCTGAAATAATTCAGCCCGATCCCTGATCAAAAAACCCGCTTATGGCGGGTTTTTTTATACCCGCACTGCGCGCAAATTGAGCGCAAATTCTTGCAGCGCCGCAATGCCACTGGCCTCGGCGCGCTGGCACCAGCCCTGCAGGTCGACTGTGAGTTGTTCGCGCGTGTGCGAGCGGTTCAGCCACATCTGGCGCAGCTCTTCGCGCATGACCACCAGTTTGTCGAGCACCGGCGAGGCTTCACGCGCTAGTGCCAGGTGTTCGGCAACTGCCGCGGGGACTTTGTCCAGATCCCGATGCAACCAGCGCTGCGCGGCGCGGATCACTGTGACATCGGCCCGACGCGCTTTGAGCGCTACCAGTTCGTCGTTGAACGCCCGGCGCATGCCCTTGGCGTAACCGGCCATCAGCTCAAAGCGGTTCTGGATCAAGGCCTCCAGCGTCTGTTCATCGGCCACCGGCCGCACCACCCCCAGCGCCAGCCGTGGCGGTGTCTTCTTGGCAGTAGCCAGGCCCACGCGCTGCAAGGCACTGATGTAGAGCCAGCCGATGTCAAATTCATACGGCTTGACCGACAACTTGGCCGACGTGGGATAGGTGTGGTGGTTGTTGTGCAGTTCTTCACCGGCAATGACGATGCCCCAGGGCGAGATATTGGTGCTGGCGTCGCTCACCTCAAAGTTGCGGTAGCCCCAATAATGGGCGCCGCCGTTGATGATGCCCGCGGCCATGACCGGCGTCCACGCCATCTGCACGGCCCACACGGTCAGACCCAGCGCCCCGAACAAAGCCAGATCGATCAACAGCAGCAGCAAAACACCGGCAAACGAATGACCGCTGTAAACGTGACGTTCGAGCCAGTCGTCGGGCGTACCGTGACCGTAGCGCTTGAGCGTTTCTTGATTGACCGCCTCTTTGCGGTACAATTCATAGCCTTGCAGCAACACCGTCTTGATGCCGTAAATCTGCGGGCTGTGCGGGTCGTCGGGCGTTTCGCATTTGGCGTGGTGCTTGCGGTGAATCGCCGCCCACTCCTTGGTGATCTGGCCAGTGGTCAGCCACAGCCAAAAGCGGAAAAAATGGGCCGCCACCGGGTGCAGATCAAGCGCGCGGTGCGCCTGATGGCGGTGCAGGTAAATTGTGACGCAAACCATCGTGATGTGCGTCATTGCCAAAGTGACCAGTACCACTTGCCAGGCACTCAAATGCCACAGGCCGTAGGCGGCCCAGTCCAACAAAACCGTCATCTTTTGTCTCTCTCGTTGTCATGGAAATCCAGCGTAACTACTTGCGCTGCCACACCGCAGCAAAAAAACCGTCGGTCTGATGCAGGTGTGGCCACAAGCGCAGGTAGCGTTGACCATTGTCGCCGCCGCTGCACAGCGCTGCGGCTTGCTCTACCTTTAACCCTGCCAACAACTCGCCCGCGTCAAGCGCCACAAAGTCAGGGTTGGCGTCAGAAAAAGCTTGGGCGATGGCTTCGTTCTCCTGCGGCAAGACGCTGCAGGTGGCGTAAACCAGCCGCCCGCCTGACTTCAGCAGACGAGCCGCACTTTGCAAGATGGCAGCCTGCTTGACGGCCATTTCCGCAACGGCTTTCAGATCCTGACGCCATTTCAGATCCGGGTTGCGCCGCAGCGTACCCAGGCCGGTGCACGGCGCGTCGACCAGCACCCGGTCAATCTTGCCCGCCAGACGCTTGACGCGGTCGTCACGCTCGTGCGCGATCGCCGCCGGGTGCACGTTACTCAGACCGCTGCGCGCCAGGCGGGATTTGAAGGCATCCAGGCGCCCGGCCGAGGTGTCAAACGCGTACAACCGCCCGGTGGAGCGCATCGCCGCGCCAATGGCCAGCGTCTTGCCGCCGGCACCCGCGCAAAAATCAACCACCATCTCGCCGCGCTTGGCATCGAGCAGCATGGACAGCAGTTGCGAGCCTTCGTCTTGCACCTCAAAGTCGCCACGCAAAAACGACGCATGCTTGTTAAGCGCGGGCTTGCCCGCAATGCGCAGGCCCCAGGGCGAATACGGCGTCGGCGTTGCTTTGATTCCTGTAGCAGCCAGCGCTTGCTGTACCTCGGCTCGCTTTGCTTTGAACGTGTTGATGCGCAGGTCCAGCCCCGCCCCTTTGTTCAAACTCTCAACCAGCGGCCAGAAACCGTCACCCAACTGTTCCTTGAGCGGGAGCACCAGCCACTCGGGCAGGTTATGGCGATGCCGGTCCATCAGGTCTTGCTGCTTGATCTGTTCGCACTGGTCGAGCCAGTTTTTTTCTTGATCGGTCAACGCACTGCGCAAAAAATCACCCGGGCCATAAAAGCCCAGAATGGCCAGCCGACGCTCGCGCGGGCCGCTGCCCGACGGGGCCAGGTGGTCAAACAGGTTTTTTTGGCGCAAGACAGCGTAGACCGTCTCGGCCAGCGTGGCGCGTTCGCGCGGGCCAAAGCCGCGGTGCTCACGGAAAAACCGCGACACAATGGCGTCAGCTGGATGGTCAAATTTGAGGGTCAGACGCACCAGTTCCGAACAGGCGTCAAGCAGGGCTTTTGGATGCATAGCGGCGCATTGTCCCACGGGAACTTTACCCAGGTTTACCCCTCTGAGACAGACCGCAAACACCGCTTGCAGCACAATTGGCGGCTGCAACTCCACCACAGCGAATGACCGTTCCCATGTTTTTGATGCCCCGCGCAAGAAGCAAGCACCCTGCACTTTTGAACCCGACACAGCCCTGGACCGGAAGCGTCGCGCGCATCGGCAGCGCTGTGGTACTGAGCTGGAGCCTGATCGGCTGTGCCCAGACTGGCTGGCTCAACACCACCACAGCACCCGACAGCGCAGCTGCAGTGCAAACCTTGCCCGCCGAAGCCATGCTTGCGCCCTGGTGGCTACCGTTCAACGACGCACAGTTGCAGCAACTCATCAGCCAAGCCTTGCTGAGCAACACCAGCGTCGAAGCCGCACGCGCCGCTGTGCTGCAAGCGCGCGCCGCGCGCGAGGTGGAGCTTGCATCGCAACGGCCGCAACTGTCGCTGTCGGGTTCGCTGCAACGCAACGCCAGCGAAGGCGCATCCAGCGTCAACGCCCGCGCCGGACTGGACGCCAGCTGGGAGCTCGACATCTTTGGCGCCAACCGCAGCGCGCTGGCCAACCAGGACGCGCAGGTCGTGGCGGCGCAAACCAGCCTGCGTGACGTGCAATTGAGCATGAGCGCCGAAGTTGCCCTGGCCTACATCCAGCTGCGCAGCGTGCAGGCGCAACTGGACGTGGCGCAACGCAACCTGGCCAGCCAGCAAGAGACTTTGCAAATCACCCAGTGGCGTACCCAGGCAGGCCTGCTCACTGCGCTTGAGGTAGAGCAGGCGCAAGCCGCCACCGCACAAACCTCCGCGCTGCTGCCCAGCCTGCAAAGCAGCCTGGCCAAGGCCCGCCACAGTCTGGCGCTGCTCACTGGCAACAACCCGACTGCGCTCGACGCACTGTTGCAGGCGGTACAGGCCGTGCCGTTGGCGCCCCGCACCATTGCCGACGTCATCGACGCCGAGCGCCTGCGCCAGCGTGCCGACGTGCGCGCAGCTGAAGCCCGCGTCCAAGCGGCACTGGCCAGCGTTGACGCTGCTGACGCCGCGCGTTACCCCGGTTTTCGCCTGGGCGGCTCGGTCGGGCTGACCGCGTTGACGCTGGCAGGCCTGAGCAACGGTGCGTCGGTAGCCACCACGGTGCTGGCCAGCATGACGGCGCCGCTGTTCGATGGCGGTGCCGGCAAGGCCCGCGTTGAAGTACAACGTGCCGCCCTGCTGCAGACCCAGGCCAATTACCGGGGCACACTGCTGACGGCGCTCAAAGATGTGGAAGACGCGCTGGTGTCCTGGCGCAACAGTCAACAGCGCATCGATGCCTTGCAGCAGGCCGCCAGCGCTGCGGGCAACGCCGCGCTGCTGGCCAACAACCGCTACGCCAGCGGTTTGATCGACTTTCAAACCGTGCTGCAAACGCAGCGCACCTTGCTCAGCGCCGAGGACAGCCTGGCCAGCGCACGTGCTGATCAGAGCGCCGACTATGTGCGCCTGATCAAGGCCGTGGGTGGCGGCTGGCAATAACGCCATCACGCCCGCGCCCTACAGCAGCAACCTTTAACGATTGAACCCTCACCATGGCAGCAACACCTGATTCCACCCCCAGCGGCGATGCTTCGCCCAACGACTTGCAAACCCTGCTGGCCGGCCCGGCCAAGCGCCCCTGGTGGCGTCGGCGCTGGTTTTTGGGTACTCTTTTATTAATAGCTGCCAGCGCTGGTGGTTACTACGCCTGGCAGCAAAAACAACAGGCGGCTGCAGCACCCAGCTATGTCACCGAGCCCGCCGCCAAAGGCAACCTCACGCTCACCGTCACCGCCAACGGCACGCTGCAGCCCACGCGCACCGTCAACATTGGCAGCGAGCTCTCGGGTACCGTGGCGCGCGTGCTGGTCGACGTGAACGACCGCGTCAAAAAGGGCCAGGTGCTGGTCGAGCTTGACACCGCCAAACTGAATGACCAGGTCACGCGCTCACGCGCGGCACAGAGCGCGGCGCAGGCACAATTGGCGCAGGCCAGCGCCACTGTCAAAGAAACCAAAGCCAGTCTGGCGCGGCTGGAAGAAGTGGCTCGCTTGTCAGGCGGCAAGGTACCGTCGGCGAGCGAACTCGACAGCGCCCGCGCTGCGCTGGAGCGTGCCACCGCCAGCGAAGCCAGCGCCCGCGCCAACCTCGATTCCGCCCGGGCCTCGCTCACCACCGACGAGACCAACGTCGCCAAGGCGTTTATCCGCTCGCCGATTGACGGTGTGGTGCTGACGCGCTCGGTTGACCCCGGCAACGCCGTCGCTGCGTCGCTGCAGGCGGTCACGCTGTTCACCGTTGCTGAAGACCTGCGCCAGCTGCAGTTGCGCGTCAATGTCGACGAGGCCGACGTGGGCCGCGTCAAGGTGGGGCAAAAAGCCAGCTTTACCGTCAGCGCTTTTGCTGGCAGGCGCTTTCCGGCAACGATCACCCGCGTGTCGTTTGGTTCGACCATCACCGACAACGTCGTCACCTATGTCACGCAAATGGACGTGGTCAATGAGGACCTGAGCCTGCGCCCGGGCATGACTGCCACCAGCACCATCATCGCGGTCGAGCGCAAGGACGTGCTGCTGGTGCCCAACACCGCGCTGCGCTATTCGCCGCAAAGCGCTGATCGTGCCAAGGCCAAGGGCGGCGACATCATGGCCAGCGTCATGCCGCGCCTGCCCCGCACCGCCAAGAAAGCTTCGGGTGGTACAGCCAAACAGGTCTGGGTATTGCGTGACGGCACGCCGGTAGCGGTCAACGTCGCCCCTGGCATCAGCGACGGCCGCATGACCGAGATCACCGGTGGCGACCTGACCGAGGGCATGGCCGTCATCACCGAACAGCGCGCCGGCGCCGCCAGCAAGCCATGAGCGATCAGCCGCTGATCGAACTGCGGGGTGTGACCAAAACCTACGGCCAGGGTGCCACCGCCTTGCAGGCGCTTAAAGGGGTTGATTTGCGCATTGACGCGGGCGAATTTGTCGCCATCATGGGCCCCAGTGGCTCGGGTAAATCAACCGCCATGAACACCTTGGGCTGCCTGGATACGCCCACCACCGGCGAATACCTGTTCAGCGGCGTGCACGTGGAGCGCTTGAGCCGCGACCAGCGCGCGCTGCTGCGCCGGCGTTATCTGGGGTTTGTGTTTCAGGGTTTCAACCTGCTGGCGCGCACCAGCGCGCAGGAAAACGTCGAGTTGCCGCTTCTGTACCGTGGCGAGCCGGCCAAACAGCGCCACGCTGCAGCCAAAAAAGCGCTCGCCTCGGTCGGCCTGGCCGGCTGGGAACACCACACCCCGGCTGAGCTCTCAGGCGGGCAGCAACAGCGCGTGGCCATTGCCCGCGCCATCGTGACTGAGCCCGCCGTGCTGCTGGCCGACGAGCCCACCGGCAACCTGGACACGCACCGCAGCATCGAGATCATGGACTTGCTCTGGAAGCTCAACGTCGACCACGCCATCACCGTGCTGATGGTCACCCACGAGGCTGACATGGCAGCTTACGCCAAGCGCATCGTGCATTTTGTCGACGGCGTGGTCGACAGTGACACGCGCAACCCGCACCCGGCGGCACTCAGGGCGCAGGAGGCCAGTCATGTGGCTTAACACCCTGCTGCTGGCACTGCGCTCGATCCGGCGCAACCTGATGCGCTCGTTCCTGACCATCCTGGGCATTGTGATCGGCGTCAGCGCCGTCATCACCATGGTCACCGTGGGCAACGGCGCCACGCTGGCGATCCAGAACCAGATCTCTGGACTGGGCACCAACCTGCTGCAGGTGCGCCCCGGGCAACGCATGATGGGCGGCGGCGGCGGGGCACCGCCTTTCAAGGAGATCGATGCGCAGGCAGTCGCCACCCAGGTCAGCGGCATCACCGCCGTGGCCCCGGAAGCGCGCAGCGGCGCCACCATCATTCTGGACGGCCGCAACTGGAGCAGCAGCGTCATCGGCAGCACCAACAACTGGCTGTTCACCGGCAACTGGAAGGTCGCCGACGGCCGTGAATTCACGATGGAAGAGCAAGTGGCGGGGGCCGCCGTGTGCCTGATCGGTGAGACCGTGCGGCGCGAACTTTTTGGCAGCCAGGCGGCTGTAGGGGCGACCATCCGCGTCAAGCAGATTGCCTGCGAGGTCATTGGCGTGCTCAGCGCCAAAGGCCAGGGCGCGTTTGGCAACGATCAGGACGACCTGGTCTTCATGCCGTTGCACACGCTGCAGCGGCGCATCACCGGCAACACCCGCGTCAATACGCTGCTGGTGTCGATGCAAGACGGCGCTGACCCCGAGCGCGTCAAGGCCGGCATCACCGAGCTGCTGCGCGAGCGGCGCAAGCTGGCAGAAAGCGATGAGAACAACTTCAATGTGCTCGACACCAAGCAGCTTGGCGAAGCGTTTTCCAGCACCACCAAGGTGATGACCACGCTGCTCGGTGCAGTGGCGGCGGTGAGCTTGCTGGTGGGGGGCATTGGCATCATGAACATCATGCTGGTGAGCGTCACCGAGCGCACCCGCGAGATCGGCCTGCGCCTGGCCATTGGCGCACTGGAGCGCGAGGTGTTGCTGCAGTTTTTGATAGAAGCGGTGGTTCTGTCGGCGCTGGGTGGAGTGATCGGCATTGTGCTGGCCACCGGTGCGTCGATTGGGCTGTCGAAGCTGATGGATGTGCCGTTTGTGTTTGACCTGGGTATCAACGCGCTGGCGTTTGTTTTCTCGGCCGGGATTGGCGTGCTGTTTGGCTATTTCCCGGCGCGCCGGGCAGCGCGGCTGGATCCGATCGAAGCACTGCGGCACGAGTAGCGTAGGCTGCCCTCCATCGCCGTGCAGCGAGACCGGCGCGGCGACCGGGCCTGGCATCAACGGAGCCACGGCGTTGGGTGTCCGGGATGCGTCGCTTCAGTCTGGCTGATTGCGCATCCAGTCAGCGGTTTGCGCAAAGGAATGCCTGAGATGGGTGCGCAGCGGCTCGGGCACAGCCATCTCAGCCATCGCTTGACTCATGCACGCCAGCCACTGGTCGCGCTCAACCAAGCCAATCTGGTGGGGCATGTGGCGCTGGCGCAGGCGCGGGTGGCCAAAGCGCTCCACGTAGTGCTGCGGGCCGCCCAGCCAGCCGCACAAAAACCAGAACAGTTTTTGCCGTGCATCGTCCAGCGTTGGCGCGTGTACGGTACGCAATTGCGCGTAGGCCGGTTCCAGGTCCATCAGGTCGTAAAAGCGCTCGGTCAGCGCGCGCACCTGGGCCTCGCCGCCGATTTGCTCGAACGGCGTCAGCGTCTTGGTTGGTTCTTCAATGTTCATAGTCAAATTGGCCTCTAGCCCAATAAATATAAGCGCAAGTAGCTACTTTATAAATAGTAAATTGAAACCCTGTCAGGTGGCAGCCTGGCGCAGCGTTTGCACCACTGGGCGCAGCAACACCTCACGCAGGCCCCACCACCCGGCTAGCAAGGCCAGCAGCGCACCAGCCAATGCCCCCAGCAGCGGCACCCACAGCGACACCGCCCAGTCAAAGTTGAACACGTACTTGGCCAGCGCCCAGCCGACGAGACTTGCTACAACCGATGCCAGCAAGCCCGCCAGCAGCCCCACCCCGGCCAGCTCGATGCGCTGCACCTGCCGCAGCAGGCGCGCTTGCGCCCCCACTGCGCGCATGATGGCGAATTCACGCGCACGCTCCTCGCGCGTGGCGGTCACGGCGGCAAACAGCACCACCAAGCCTGCGGCCAGGGTGAAGGCAAACAAAAATTCCACCGCACCAATCACCTGGTCGAGCACCCGCTGAATCTGGCCGATGGTGGCCGTCATGTCAACGCTGGTGATGTTGGGAAACTGGCGCACCAGCGCGGCGTCAAACCCGGGCGTGGCCGGAGCCTTGAAGGCGCTCATGTAGGTCGCGGGCACACCGGTGAGTTGGTCAACCGGGTACATGGCAAAGAAGTTGGCGCGCAGCGAGCCCCAGTCCACCTTGCGCAGCGAGGTGATTTTGGACTGCACCTGTATGCCGCCCACGTCAAACGTCAGGCTGTCGCCCAGACTCAAATCAAGTGTTTGGGCGATGCCCTCTTCCATGCTGATGGCTCCTGGCTCGTTGGCCTGCCAGCGCCCGGCCACGGTGATGTTTTGCTCGGGCAAGGTGGCGCTGTGCGACAGGTTGAACTCGCGGTCTACCAGGCGGCGCGCGCGCTCGTCCGAAAAATCATCCGGGTTGACCGCCTGGCCGTTGACCGCCACCAGGCGGCCGCGAATCATCGGAAACCAGTCGAATTTGGCCACGCCTGCACCTTTAAGCGCCCGGGTAAAAGCATCGCCTTGCTCGGGCATGACGTTGATGACAAAGCGGTTGGGCGCATCCGCCGGCGTGGCCGCACGCCAGCTGGCCACCAGGTCGGTGCGCAACAGCACCAGCAACACCAGCGCCAGCAGACCCACTGCCAGGCTGCTGACCTGCACCACAGCAAAGGCCGGGCGGGCGGCGATCTGGCGCGTGGCCAGCACCAGCGCCGTGGGCGCAGTGGCGTCGTTCACCACAGCGCGCAGCAGCTTCACCGCCAGCCAGCTCAACGCGGCAAACAGCACCGTGGCAGCGGCAAAACCACCGACAGCAATCAACCCCAGCTTGACATCGCTGCTGGCGGCCATCAACAGCGCGGCAAAACCCAGCAAGCCAACGCCCAGCACGGTGAGCGAGGCAGGCTTCAAACCACCCACGTCACGACGGATCACGCGCAACGGCGGCACCTGTGCCAGTTGCAGCACCGGTGGCAGGCCAAACGCGAGCAGCAGTGTCAAGCCCATACCCATGCCAAACAACACCGGCCATACACCAGGCGCGGGCAGGCTGCCGTCCACCAAGCCCGCAAGCAACACCACAAAGCCGTAATGCACTGCAAAACCCAGCGCCACACCGGCGGCACTGGCCAGCAAGCCCACCAGCACAAATTCAAAACCGTAAGCCCCGGCAATGGTGCGCTGGGGCAGGCCCAGCACGCGCAGCATGGCGCAGTCGTCCAGGTGGCTCGCAGCAAAGCCGCGCGCCGCCAAGGCCACCGCCACCGCACTGAGCAGCGCCGCCAGCAGCGCCACCAGGTTCAAGAACTTCTCAGCCCGATCGAGCGTGGTACCCAGCTCGGGGCGGCCGCCCTGCAGCGCCTCGACGCGCGTGCCGCGCACTGCGTGCGACAGCACCTGCGCCTCGGCCCAATCGACAAAGGCTTGCACCGACTGATCGCTCCCCGCCACGGCCTGGCGGTAGCGCAGGCGGCTGGCGGGCTGCACCAAACCGGTGGCGGCGATGTCGCCCATATTCATCATCACCCGCGGTGAGAAGTTCATGAAACCGGCACCCCGGTCGGGCTCATTGACCAACACCCGCGCGATGCGCAGGCTGCTGTCGCCCAGCAGCAGCGCGTCGCCTACCTGCAAATTCAGCGCTTCCAAAACCGCCGCTTCA
>PFKL01000050.1 GCA_002784245.1 Comamonadaceae bacterium CG_4_10_14_3_um_filter_60_75 | reverse complement strand
GCCAAAGAGCGCGTGCAAAGTCGCCCGGTGGATGGTTCGTTGCCAGCGGCTGGCCCGATCATTCACCACCCCGACGTCAAGCGCATGCTGATGACCATGCGCGCCTACACCGAAGGCTGCCGCGCGCTGGCCAGTGTGGCCGCTGCCGCCTACGACGCGGCACACCACCATCCCGATGCCGAAACCCGCAAGCAAAATCAGACCTTCTATGAATTCATGGTGCCGCTGATCAAGGGTTACAGCACCGAGATGAGTCTGGAAGTGACCAGCTTGGGCGTGCAGGTGCACGGTGGCATGGGCTTTATTGAAGAAACTGGCTGCGCCCAGTACTACCGCGATGCCAAGATTTTGACCATTTACGAAGGCACCACCGCGATTCAGGCCAATGATTTGGTGGGGCGCAAAACCAGCCGCGACGGCGGCCAGACGGCCAAAGCGCTGGCGGTTCAGGTGCAAGCCACCGAAGCGGCGTTGACCGCCACCGGCACAGCAGACGCCGTGGCGATGGCCAAGCGCCTGGCAGCCGCACGCCTGGCGTTCGTCGACGTGGTGGACTTTGTCGCTGGCAATACCAAGGCCAAACCCAACGATGTGTTTGCGGGCAGCGTGCCCTACCTGATGCTCAGCGGCAACCTGATGGCAGGCTGGCAAATGGCGCGCGCCTTGCTGGTGGCGCAGGAACAGGTGGCCAAGGGGGTCGATGTGGCGTTCATGCAGGCCAAGATCACCACTGCACGCTTTTATGCCGACCACATCCTGACCAAGGTGCCAGGTTTGCGCGACAGCATTGTCGACGGCGCAGCAGCGGTCACCGCCTTGCCACTGGATGCGTTTTAGGCCGACCTGAACCACTCGTTGCGCAGCATGTTTGCTGCACTAAGCATAGCTTCTCGCGCTTTATTTATAAGGGCTAGAGGCTATTTTCATATATAAACTCGGGATTTACCATGCGTCACTTGCCGCCCCCTTTGAATGCCTTGCCGTTCCCGGTGATTGGCTCGCCGCTGTTCATCATCAGCACCCCCAAGCTGGTGCTTGCGCAATGCACCAGCGGCGTGGTGGGCGCCATGCCAGCGCTGAACGCGCGCCCGGCCGAACAACTCGAAGACTGGCTGATCGAGATCACCGAGGGCTTGAAAGCGCATAACGCTGCGCACCCAGAGCAGCCCGCAGCCCCCTTTGCCATCAACCAGATCGTGCACAAAAGCAATGAACGTCTTGAACACGACATGGCGCTGTGTGTCAACTACAAAGTGCCGATCATCATCAGCAGCCTGGGCGCGCGCGAGGACATCAATGCCGCAGCGCACAGCTACGGCGGCGTGGTGCTGCACGACGTCATCAACAACCGCCACGCGCACAAGGCCATCGAGAAGGGTGCCGACGGCCTGATCGCGGTGGCGGCAGGGGCGGGCGGTCATGCCGGGGTGAAAAGCCCGTTTGCGCTGGTGCAGGAAATTCGCCAGTGGTTTGACGGCCCGTTGGCCTTGAGCGGCTCCATTGCCAGCGGCGGCGCCATACTTGCAGCGCAAGCCATGGGCGCTGACTTTGCCTACATTGGCTCGGCCTTCATTGCCACGCACGAGGCGCGCGCGGCAGAAGCCTACAAGCAGGCCATTGTGGACAGCAACTCGGACGACATCGTTTACAGCAACCTGTTTACCGGTGTGCACGGCAACTATCTGGCACCGAGCATTCGCGCCGCCGGGCTGGACCCGCAACATTTGCCCGAGAGCGACCCCAGCAAGATGAACTTTGGTGGCGACAAGTCCAAAGCGTGGAAGGACATCTGGGGTTGTGGCCAGGGCATCGGCGCCATTACCCAGGTGCAAAGCACTGCCGAGTTGGTGGCACGGCTAAAGGCGGAGTACGCGTTGGCACGTAACCGCCTGTGCAATCTTGCATAAAAAAGGTCTCTAGCCCTTCTGATCTAAGCGTCTATAGCTATTTAGTCTATAGCTATTAGTTGCTGCCCGGGGCTTCAAGTCGGCCAGGTGGAGCCCTGCTCGGGCACCAGGGCGCGCCAGCCCAGCTCGCGTTTGATGCGGCCACGTAGCGTATCAGCGGGCCCAGCCTCGCCGTGCACCACGTAGACCTGGTCGGGCGCTTGGGGCAGGGTGCGCAGCCAGGCGATGAGCTGATTGGCGTCGGCGTGGGCCGAGGCTGATTGCAGTTGCACCACTTCGGCGTTCACTTCGACGTCGCGCCCGTGAATGCGCACGGTCTTGGCGCCACTGGCGAGTGTGGCCCCGCGGGTGCCTGGCGCCTGGTAGCCGGTCAGGATGATCATGTTGCGGTGGTCGCCCGCGTAGTGCGCCAGGTGGTGTAACACGCGCCCGCCGGTAGCCATGCCGCTGGCCGAGAGGATGACCATCGGCCCGTGGCGGCTGGCCAGCGCCTTGGACTCGTCGGTGCTATTGACCATGGTGGCGTTGTGCGTCAGCGCCCGGCTGTCGGCCTGGCTCAGGCGATGCTCGCCCAGGTGATCCTCGAACAAATGCGTCGTGTGAACGGCCATCGGACTGTCCAGAAAAACTGGCAAGGAACTGGGCAACGCGCCCTTGAGCTTGAGCAGGTGGATGGCGTGCAGTACCGCCTGGGCACGCCCAACGGCAAACACCGGTACCACCGCCACACCTCCGCGCTTGGCCACACGCTGCAAGGCCAAGGCCAGTTCGGCCAGCAGGTCTTCGGTCGGGTGGGTTCGGTCGCCGTAGGTGGACTCGATCAGCACCGTGTCGGCCTGCGGCGCGTCGTCGGGCGGGCTCATGATCAGGTCATCGGGGCGTCCCAAATCACCCGAGAACAGGATGCGTCGTCCGGCTACTTCAAGCAGGATACTCGACGCACCCAGAATGTGACCCGCGCCCGACAGCGTTACTTTCCAGCCTGGCAGGGGTGTGAAGGGTTTGTCAAAACCCACGGTTTTGATTTTGGGCAGGGCGTCGAGCGCGTCTTGCCGGGTGTACAGCGGCAAAGCGGTCTCGTGTTTGGAGAGTTTGTGCCGGTTGACAAACGCGGCGTCTTCTTCCTGGATGTGACCGCTGTCGGGCCACAGGATGCGGCACAGGTCGCGCGTGCCGGTACTGGCAAAGACGTGGCCAGTAAAGCCTTCTTTGACCAGTAGGGGAAGATAGCCGCTGTGGTCCAGGTGCGCATGGGTCAGGACAACGGCGTTGATCTGGTCTGGCGCGACAGGCAGCGGTGACCAGTTGCGCAAACGCAGCTGTTTGTAGCCCTGAAACAGGCCGCAGTCGATCAGCAAGCTTTTGCCGTCATGACGTACCAGGTATTTGGAGCCGGTGACGGTGCTGGCTCCGCCCAGAAAGGTGATGGTGACGCTCATGGTTCAAGCCTCTGAAAAGAATGCCACGCCGACGGGCGTCGGGTGGCATCATTCTGCGGCAAAGCGCGCCGTTTGGGGCGGCCAATCGGAGATCAGCTGAAGAAACTCTTGAGGCGGTCGGTCCAGCTGTCGCCGGCGGGGGAGTGTTTGGCACCACCTTTTTTCAGCGACTCGTCGAGTTCGCGCAGCAGTTTGCGCTGATGCTCGGTGAGTTTGACTGGTGTCTCAATCAAGATGTGGCAATACAGGTCGCCGGGGTAGCTCGAGCGCACGCCCTTGATGCCCTTGCCACGCAGGCGGAACTGTTTGCCGGTTTGGGTGCCTTCGGGGATGTCGATGGCTGCCTTGCCTGCCAGTGTAGGTACGTCAATTTCGCCACCCAGAGTGGCGGTGATGATGCTGATGGGCACCGAGCAGTGCAGGTCGTCGCCGTCGCGCTCAAAAATGTCGTGTTTTTTGAGCCGGATTTCAATGTACAGGTCGCCTGGCGGACCGCCGTTGGTGCCGGGTTCGCCGTTGCCAGCGCTGCGGATGCGCATGCCGCCATCGATGCCTGCCGGAATTTTGACTTCAAGGGTTTTCTGCTTCTTGATTTTGCCCTGGCCATGGCATGACGGGCAGGGCTCGGGGATAACCTTGCCGGTACCGCGGCAGGTCGGGCAGGTTTGTTGCACGCTGAAAAAGCCTTGACGCATCTGCACCGCGCCGGTGCCGCCGCAGGTGCCGCACGTCTTGGCCGAGGTGCCGGGTTTGGCGCCGCTGCCGTGACAGCTGTCGCAGTTGTCCCAACTGGGAATGCGGATCTGCGCGTCTTTGCCGCGGGCAGCTTCTTCCAGTGTGATTTCCATGGCGTAGCTGAGGTCGCTACCCCGGTACACCTGGCGGCCACCGGCGCGACCGCGCTGTTGGCCAAACATATCGCCAAAAATATCGCCAAAGGCCTCGGCAAAACCGCCGTAGGCGTCGGCACCACCCGGGCCACCGCGCATATTCGGGTCAACGCCAGCAAAGCCGTGCTGGTCATAGGCTGCACGTTTTTGCGGGTCGGAGAGCATCTCGTAGGCTTCCTTGGCCTCTTTGAATTTCTCTTCGGCCGCCTTGGCTGCATCGCCCTGGTTGCGGTCAGGGTGATGCTTCATCGCCAGCTTGCGATACGCCTTCTTGATTTCTTCATCTGAGGCGTTTTTGGGAACGCCCAGTGTTTCGTAATAGTCTTTTTTTGACATGGTCTATAGGTGCCTGGTTTCAATGCAAACGCCGCGTTGCACCTTGTGGGTGCCCAACGCGGCGCATGTGGCCTGTGTCAAAGCAGCGTCCAAACCAGGGTTTAGGGTTTTTTGACTTCTTTCACTTCGGCATCGACCACATTGTCGTCTTGCGCTGCGTTACTTTGCGGTTCGGCTTGTGCTCCACCCGGCGTTGCATCACCTTCGGCAGCCTGCTTGGCCTGCATATCGGCGTACATCTTTTCGCCCAATTTCTGGCTGGCCGTCATCAGCGCTGCGCTCTTGTCGTCGATGGCAGCCTTGTCGTCGCCCTTGAGCGCGGCTTCCAGGTCCTTGATGGCGGCTTCGATTTTGTCTTTCTCGGAAGCGTCAATCTTGTCGCCGTACTCTGTCAGGCTCTTCTTGACACTGTGCACAGTGGCTTCACCCTGGTTCTTGGCCTGCACCATTTCAAGCTTCTTCTTGTCTTCGGCGGCGTTGAGCTCAGCGTCCTTGACCATTTGCTGGATCTCGGCTTCAGACAGACCCGAGTTGGCCTTGATCGTGATCTTGTTTTCTTTACCTGTGCCCTTGTCCTTGGCGCCAACGTGCAAGATGCCGTTGGCGTCAATGTCAAACGACACTTCGATTTGCGGAATGCCGCGCGCTGCCGGCGGGATGCCTTCGAGGTTGAATTCGCCCAGCAGTTTGTTGCCAGAGGCCATTTCGCGCTCGCCTTGGTAGACCTTGATCGTCACCGCCGGCTGGTTGTCGTCGGCGGTCGAGAAAGTCTGCGCAAACTTGGTCGGGATGGTGGTGTTCTTGGCGATCATCTTGGTCATGACGCCACCCAAGGTCTCAATGCCCAGGCTCAAGGGGGTCACATCGAGCAACAGCACGTCGCTGCGGTCGCCGGAGAGCACCTGGCCTTGAATGGCGGCACCCACGGCCACGGCTTCGTCGGGGTTGACGTCTTTGCGCGGCTCGCGGCCAAACAGTTCCTTGACTTTCTCTTGGACCTTGGGCATGCGGCTCATACCGCCGACCAGGATGACGTCGTTGATGTCTGCAGCGCTGACGCCAGCATCCTTCAGGGCGGTACGGCACGGTGCAATGGTGCGTTCGATCAGCTCTTCAACCAGGGACTCGAGCTTGGAGCGGGTCAGCTTGATGTTGAGGTGCTTCGGGCCGGTAGCATCGGCCGTCACGTAGGGCAGGTTGATGTCGGTCTGGGCGCTGCTGGAGAGCTCGATCTTGGCTTTCTCGGCGGCTTCTTTCAGGCGCTGCAAGGCCAACACGTCTTTGGACAGGTCAACGCCTTGCTCTTTCTTGAACTCGGCAATGATGTAGTCGATGATGCGCTGGTCGAAGTCTTCACCACCGAGGAAGGTATCGCCGTTGGTGGAGAGCACTTCAAATTGTTTTTCGCCGTCGACATCGGCAATTTCGATGATCGAGATGTCGAACGTGCCGCCGCCCAGATCATAGACGGCGATCTTGCGGTCGCCCTTTTCGTTCTTGTCCATGCCGAAGGCCAGCGCCGCAGCGGTGGGTTCGTTGATGATGCGCTTGACTTCCAGACCGGCGATGCGGCCAGCATCCTTGGTGGCCTGGCGCTGTGCATCGTTAAAGTAAGCCGGAACGGTGATCACCGCTTCGGTCACCGGTTCGCCGAGGTAATCTTCGGCGGTCTTTTTCATCTTGCGCAGCACGTCGGCGCTGATCTGCTGCGGTGCCATGCGCGTGCCGCGCACTTCAACCCAGGCGTCGCCGTTGTCGGCGGCAGCAATCTTGTACGGCATCAGGTCGATGTCTTTTTGCACTTCTTTTTCGGTGAACTTGCGACCGATCAGGCGTTTGACTGCGTACAGCGTGTTCTTCGGGTTGGTGACGGCCTGGCGCTTGGCCGAGGCACCCACCAGCACCTCGCCATCCTCTTGGTAGGCGATGATCGACGGCGTGGTGCGCGCACCCTCGGCGTTTTCAATCACTTTGGCGGTGTTGCCTTCCATGACGGCCACGCAGCTATTGGTGGTGCCCAAGTCGATGCCAATAATTCTTCCCATGGTGTGAACTCCTAAATTGTCAGATGTTGGTAACTTGTGGATGACTTGAAATATTTCAAGTCGGATGATGGTTTATTTGGGTGCCGAGACGGTCACCAGGGCTGGACGCAAGACACGCTCGGCGATCAGATAGCCCTTCTGCAACACGGTAACCACCGTGTTGGCTTCTTGATCTGCTGGCACGACGCTGATGGCCTGGTGCTGATGCGGGTCAAACTTGGCGCCCGCAGCAGGATTGACAGCGATGACTTTGTTGCGTTCCAGCGCCGCGATCAACTGACGCAGGGTCGCTTGCGAACCTTCACGGATTTGTTCCAGGGTCGCGTCCTTGATGGACAGGCCAGCCTCCAGACTATCGATCACGGGCAGCAAGCTCTCGGCGAAGCCTTCCAGCGCAAATTTGCGGGCTTTGGAAACCTCGTCTTCGGCACGGCGCCGCGCATTTTCTGCGTCGGCCTTGGCGCGCAAATACTGGTCGGCCAACTCCGCACTTTTGGCTTGCAAGTCAGCCAGATCGGCTTGGCACTTGGCCAGCGACTCGGCCTCGAAGTTGGCTATGACTGCGGCCATGTCCCCTGTGGCTTGCGGGTTGACTGTTTCAGGGGTAGCAGCGGGTTTGTCTGTTGCCGCGGTAGTGGGGTTTGTTTCGGTCATGCGGAATGGCTGTTTTCAGAAAAGGATGCGCCAGAAATGGTGTCAGGGGCGTTGAATTCAAGGGCTGCACCAGAAAAAAAGACAGCGAACCGAATCAACCGGCTCGGTAGACGTCACTCGTGCACTGAACAAACAATCACAGGCCCGAGATATCGGCCGTGAACTCAGGTCAGCGACAACAGTTCGACTTGAAACTTCAGTGTCGCATTGGGCGGGATGACGCCACCAGCGCCGCGTGCACCGTAACCCAGCTCAGGTGGGATGATGAGTGTGCGGGTTCCGCCAACACGCATACCGGCTACGCCTTCATCCCAACCGCGGATGACCATGCCTGCACCCAGCTTGAAGACAAAAGGGTCGCGACGGTCGTGACTGGAGTCAAACTTGGCGCCCTGGGCGCCGTCCTGGAAAAGCCAGCCCGTGTAGTGCACGGTGACCTGTTGGCCTGCAGCCGCAGTGCTGCCTGCGCCTGTGATGTCGTCGGTATAGTCGAGTCCGGAAGGTGTTTTGGCCATGAGACAGAGGTGTGCTTGTGGTGGTGAATGGAAATAGCTGGCGGTCGATCAGGCGTGTTTCTTGGCCTGGCTGGCGGCCCACTTGCTGGCAAAAGCCGACAAATCGCCCATGCGCTTGAGTAAATCAGCGCCCATGCTGGTCACCATGTAGCCATGGCTGCCGTGGTCCATCAGACCAGCCGCACGCAGTTCCTTGATGCGGGTGTTCAGTGTGTTGGGGGTGATCCCGCCCACGCTGTCTTGCAGCAGGCGAAAGGTTTGTGGATGGCCGTCTTTGAGTGCCCACAAGACACGAATGGCATAGCGGGATTCAAGCAAACTGAGCAATTGACCGATGGCAGCACTTTCTTTGGTACTCATGGAAGAGGTCTCCTGGTGTGTATTGGCAATCTGGCGGAAATATGACATGAATGAATGATAGCAACTGCTGCCGTCACGCACTTCGTTTCAAAACCCGACGCGAGCCTTGAACTATATCTCAAATTTTTCTTTCCGCTACACCTTTTGTAGCTCCAAAGCATCACATCTAGGGCAATTATTGCTGTATATTACGGCTCATGTTCGTTATAGGTTGCACAGGGTTCCTGGTGAACTGGGGTTGATCAGTTAGAGCGCTGGCACACACAAACCATCATGATTTTCAACTTTGAGCAAGTGCACAACTATTACGAACGTGCCGTTTTTGAAGCCGTTGCGCGGCTCTCTGGTTCTTATCCCGATTACGACGCTGGCATGTTGGCCGATGTGGCTTGCATGGCGCTCAACCGGCTGCCAGCGCGCTATGTTCGCCATGACGTTGACATGATGTTTTACTTGTCAGAAAAAGAACGCGCGGCCATTGAAGAGTCATTGCATGAGGCGTTGGCGTTTGCCTTCACCTATGTCGGCCAGCGTCATGCCAGGCAGCCAGCGTCTGCTTGAGTTGCGGCGCGCGCTTTCCTGCAGTCTGCACTCGCGGCAAACAAAACAGGTCTTCCCGATAGTTCCCTTCGCCACACCCGTGCTATGCCTGGCCGCGCAGGTTGTCGCCGTTTCTTCCAGGTTGGAACAGGTGAGCGCAGCGGCCAACGCCCAATGAAAGCGTGCCGGATGAGCTTTACCGTCCCACCTCATCCACCAGCGTGCGAAAGTCGT
>PFKL01000030.1 GCA_002784245.1 Comamonadaceae bacterium CG_4_10_14_3_um_filter_60_75 | reverse complement strand
GCCTTTGGTTTTGGACTGGCCTTGCTCCAGCATTTTGCGGGCATTTTCGGCAAATTGCCTGGCTTTTTCGGGGTCGTCCACGCGCGAATCAATGCTTGAGGGTGGGCGCTCAATGCCGCGCTGCACGGCGGGGCGCCCGCGAATCTGATCGCGCCAGCGTTTGAGGTACGGCAAATCGTCGATCTCCACGCCGGACCAGCGGTGCGTACGCACCCAGGCCCAGTTGGCGATGTCGGCGATGGAATAGTCTCCGGCCAGGAACTCTTGGTCTCTCAGGTGAGTGTCGAGCACGCGAAACAGGCGTTTGCTCTCGCCCTGGTAGCGGTCGATCACGCTTTGGATCTTCTCGGGGAAGTAGCGGTAAAACACGTTGGCCTGGCCCATCATGGGGCCAACGCCGCCCATCTGGAACATGAGCCATTGCAGCACGCGAGAGCGACCCTTGCGGTCGCTGGGCATGAGTTGGCCGGTTTTTTCGGCCAGATAGATCAGGCAGGCGCCCGACTCGAACACCGAAAAATCGTCCTCGTCGTGGTCGACGATGGCTGGAATGCGGCCGTTGGGGTTGATCGCCAGAAAAGCCGGTTGCTTTTGTTCACCCGCGGCTAGGTCGAGCACCTTGAGCGTGTAGGGCAGGCCCAGTTCTTCCAGCGCAATAGACACTTTGTGGCCGTTGGGCGTGGCGGCGGTGTAGAGGTCAATCATGCAAATTCTCCAGCGTTGCGCAAAGGGGCTTCATCGTAACGTCTGTCCCATACCCGTGCGGCCCTTATGATGAACGTATGAGGACGACCCACTTGTTATACCTGCACGGCTTTCTCTCGTCACCCGCGTCGGCCAAGGCGCGGCTGACGGCTGACGTCGTGGCGCGGCGCCACCCGGGCGTCACCTGGCTGTGCCCGCAGCTGGTGGCGTCGCCGCGGCAAGCCATGGACGCAGTTTTGCAGTCGGTGGCGCGCTGGCCAGCAGACACCATGGCGATCATGGGCTCGTCGCTGGGTGGGTTCTACGCCGCCTGGCTGGCCGAGAAACTGGGTTGCAAGGCGGTGCTGCTCAACCCGGCGGTACGCCCGGCGCGTGACCTGCGGCCGCACCTGGGCGAGCACGCGTTGTGGCATGACAGCAGTCAGCACTTTGTGCTCGAACCCGCGCACGTTGACGAAATGGCGACGATGGAGCTGGATCAGATCACGCGTCCCGAACGCTATTACGCGCTGATCGCCAAAGGCGACGAGCTGCTTGACTGGCGCGAGATGACCGCGCATTTTGCTGGCGCGGCCATCAAGCTGTTGCCCGCGGGCGACCACGGCCTGAGCGACTACGCCGAGCACCTGGACGCTATCTTTGATTTTCTGGATTTGGTGTGACTGCAACGGACACGTTTACTGCGCACAGGCACCCCGTTGCCCACATCGACACCGCGCGCTGTTCGGGTTGCGGGCGCTGCATTTCTGCGTGTGATCTGCGCTTGTTTGTCTTTGAAACGCACAACTGGCGAAAGCGCGCCGTGTTGCAAGATTCGGAGCAATGCAGTGGCTGCGGCGTGTGCGTGGCCCGCTGCAGTACCGGTGCGCTGGGTATGGTGCCGGCACCAGCAGCCGATGCACAAGCACCTGACCATCGCTGATAATTACACCTCCCATGCACAAAGACCATTACGCCACCCTCGGGCTGCGCAGCTCGGCTACGCTGGCCGACATCAAGAAAGCTTTTCGCCAGCAGGCGTCGCTGCACCACCCGGACCGCAACGCAGCACCTGAGGCGCCGGCGCGCTTTCGCCGTGTGCAGGAGGCGTACGACGTGCTGTCAGACCCCGACAAGCGCAAAGCCTATGATGACAACCGGCAGCGCAATCTGCTCGATAGCCCGATCGATACGGCGCGAGTGATCTGGAACGACTACTTTGCCCGTGTGGTCAACGCCTGAATTAACGCGAAGGAATTGTCATGAGCGTGTCCGCTTTTTTTCGTACCCTGCGCACGTCTTACCAGGCCGAGCTGGATGATCTGGCCTCGGATTCTGAAGGGCGCGATGTGTTGCGCAAGCGGCTGGCGCAAAAGCGCAGCCAGATGGCATTTTTGCAGCAGATGATGGAGACCGCGCCGGAGATGGTGGCGGTAGTTTTCCACGACGGTTTCCGTTTTGAATCGCCTGCGGTGATGGACCATCTGCTGACGCTGGACTCTGACGATTTGCCCGATTGGGACAGCCTGCAAGAGGCCATCAAGCTCGAGCCCTGGGCGCAAGCGCTGGCCGCGCCGCTGCTGGCTGAGCCGACCGGATCGTGGTTTATGACGGTGGCCGTGGCGCTGGAATACATGTACCACAAGCCCACGCGCAGCCCCCATGCCAGCGACGACCAGTCGGAAGACGACGCACTGCAAGTGCAGGATGCGCGTCGCGACAAGTTCGACGCCGACGAGGACCCCGACGCCGGCGAGCTGGACCACGAGCAGGCCGGTGCCGACTGGCTCGAAGAGCAGGGTTTTGATCGCAAGGAGTAGGCAGGGATGAAGCATTTGGCATTGATAGAAAAAACACAGTCGCTGATTGCTGCTGGCGACATCGTTGGTGCCGAATCGGCGCTGGTGGAACTGGCTGATCAGCAGGGCGACGGCGCGCTGGTGGAGGCGCTGGCGCAGTTACCGCCCAAGGACGTGTTGGCGGTGATCCGCGAGTACGACGACTCCAAGGCGTCGATCATCAACATGATGCTCACGCCCGAGCAGTTTGCCCGTGCCGTGGTCATCGAAAAGCAATACCGCGACCTGACCCGCAGTCACCTGCGCGGCATGATGAACGCGGTGATTTTTCGCGCGGGTGGCGACCCGCTGGCGTTTTTGACGACCATCGGCGACCTCGAAGGCGGCAGCGAGGCGCTGGCCGATTACTTTGAAGAAAAATGGAGCCGGGTTGAGGCGTTCGCGCGCACCGGCACGTTTGATGCAGCGGATGACGACGGCGAGATCGTCCCCGAAGACGACCTGCGTGCCAACGCCTGGGCGCGCCCCAGGCTGGAACACGACGAGGTGGCCGACCAGGACTGGATGGAAATGGCCTGGCTGTTGCGCTACGAAATGCCCGACCTCTTTATCGAGATGCTGGTGGTGCTGCGCGCTAAGGCACGCGCCTTTGAGCTGGGGCTCGACGCTGACGATGTGGAACCCGACGACGGCAAGGTCGAGACGCGTGACACCGACCTGGGCACGGTCACGCCGGTGGTGCTCGACTCGGACGAAGAGTCGGCGATCTAGCGCATGCCGTCCCGTTCATCACGTTCAGCAGGTGCTGTCGCGCATTTTGACGCCCGGCCTTTTTTTGAAAAAGCGCTGCGCTACGGCATCGATCACGGCCTGATCGGTCAAGCCAAGCGCGACGCCATGGCTGAAGAAGCGCCCAAGGGCATGGTGCAGATTGCGCGTTACTTTGGCAGTGAATTTTTGCGCCCCGAGCTGGAAAAAGCGCGTGAGCGACTGGTCAACCTGGTCAGCTTGCATCTGGCGCACGAGAGCCAGGGCGACCTGCGCCATGCGGCCGAACTGCTGCGCGACAACACCTTGCTGTCGCGCTCCAAGGCGGGCTCCGACCTGCTCAAGGCAATGATCGTCATGCCGCAAAACACCCATTTCGGCATGAACGAGCGCGGTGCCTTTGCTGATCGGCACATTCCCCAATTAGCGCGCTGGTCGCTGGCGCCCTACGCTGAAGTCCGCGCGGAACTCAGCGCGCGCCAGCGCGCGTCCGTGGTAGTGCAAGCAGCATTGTGGCTGGCCGAGCAACTGGGTCTGTCGGCAGACGACCTGCAGGATTGCGAGCCTGACGCCGAAGCGGTCATTCGCACCGCCCTGCTGGTGCGGTTGACCAGACGCCAGGAACTGCCCGACTGGCCTGAATTTGAAAAACTCATTCAAGCGCTGCGCAAAAAAGATTTGGCTACCGTGACCGCAACGTTGGATGTGCCAAAAAATCTACCACCGTCGCTGGTTGAACCGGTGGAGCAGGTGCGCCAATCGGTCTTGGCCGACTTACCCAAAGTGCTGGACAGCAAACTGGCGATCCGCAAGTTGTTCGACCAGACGCCGGCTTTCATGGGGCGCTATTTCTGGATAGAAGACACATTGGGTGAGGTAGCGCAATTTGACCGCGCCCGCTCCAGCGCCTGGGACAAGCTGACCCAAGGCCATGCTGACGACGGCACGCTGTTGACGCTGTTCGTCTGCGTTGCAGCAGGCGCTGTGCCCAAGACGCTGTTGACCGACAGGTCGGCGGTCACGCTGATCCGCAAAATCCGCAAAACAGGCTTTCAACCCGCGTTGGCTGACGACTACATCCGCACCCACGCACCTGAGCAGCATCAGGACGACTACCTGGCGCTCTGGCAAGATTTTCTGACCGAAGCGCAACCCACACTGACGAGTGACCGCGACCCCAAAATGTCCGACGCGCTGGCGCTGCTGCGCCGTGAGTGCAATGTCGCTTAAGGCGTTGGCGCGCTGGCAAACAGCTGTGACAACTCGCGGTCCATCAGGTCGGCATCCCCGGTATTGAGCTCCAGCAAGCGGCGCAACAGCGTCAGGCTGGCCAATTCGATGTGATCGCAGCGCACGCCGACGTTGCGGCCTTCCAGATGGGCAATGCACCCTTTCATTTCGATCGCCTCACCGGCGCCCGCCAACGGCAACAGCAGGCTGCAGGGCTGCTCAAGTTGCAAATTTTCCGCCGCACCGGTGCGAACCAGCGCACCTTTGAGGGCGATGTCGAGCAAGCTCACCTGCAGCGTTGCATCACTGAGGTGCAAGGTTGCGGTGGCGTTGAACGGTATCCGTGAAAAAACCCGGTGGCTTTCTTTGCTGGTGTTCATGGTGGAGGGCCTTGAGACGATGGAGTTGACGCTGTGACACGATGATAAGGCTAGAATCCTGCCCCACTGGAAGCGTGGCAGAGTGGTCGATTGCACCGGTCTTGAAAACCGGCAACGTTTTGCGACGTTCGTGAGTTCGAATCTCACCGCTTCCGCCAGATTATCTTCAGAACACGCCTCTGAGACGGCCTTGCAAATCAGGCAAGGCTTGCCAGCGTTGCCAGTAGTGCAGCGCGATGCGGTAGGTGGCGAGCTGCACACGCAAGGTCGATTCGATATCTTTGCCGTAACCGCCTGCCATGGTCATGACCAGCGGTAGCCGCCGCGCAAAAGCCCAGTCGAACACACGGTGGTCTCGGGCCTGCATTCCTGCATCAGAAACTGCCAGCCGGCCCAGGCGGTCGCCTTCGTGCGGGTCGGCTCCAGCCAGGTAGAACACCAGATTGGGCTCGAAGCGCTGTTCCAGTTGTGTCAAGCCTTCTTCAAGCGCCTGCAGGTAGGCGTCGTCCCGGCAACCGTCGGGCAGTTCAATGTCGCAATTGCTGGTCTGTTTGCGCACCGGGAAGTTCTTGGCCCCGTGCAGCGACAAGGTGAAAACCGAATCGTCATTTTCGAAGATGCGGGCGGTACCGTCGCCTTGGTGCACATCCAGGTCGATCACGGCCACGTGCAATGCGCGCTGCGCCGATGGTGCTTGTCTGGCCGCATGGTCACGTTGCATCTGGCGCGTGGCGACCGCAACATCGTTGAAGACGCAAAAGCCGCTGCCCCGTTCAGGGTGCGAGTGGTGCGTGCCACCGGCCAGGTTGGCGGCTATGCAGCCGTCGTTGAGCGCTGCATGCGCCGCCTGAACGGTGCCGCCGACAGACCGACAGGCGCGCTCGGCCATGCCGGGGCTCCACGGGAAACCTATTTCACGCTGGGCGGCTGCGCTTAAGCCACCGTGGAACACGGCATCGATGTAATCCGGCGTGTGAACCAGGCGCAGTTCGTCTGCCGTGACGGGCAAGGCCTCGTGCAGTTCGATGGCGGGCATCTGCGCCATCAGCCGCTCGCGCAGCATGGCGTACTTTTGCATCGGAAAGCGGTGCCCTTGTGGCAAGGGCAAGACAAAGTGGTCGGCGTAAAAAGCTTGCATCAATCGGGCTTCAGGGTCTTGGGTTGGGCTGACAAACGTCAGGCCAGCGCTGGAAACAGCTTGATCAGCCCGTCGGACATGACTTCGACCGATAGCGCCGCCAGAATCAGACCCATCAGACGCGTCATCACATTGATGCCGGTTTTGCCCAGGCCTCTGGCGATCGGTTGCGCCAAAGAGAAGCACAGCGCCGTGGCCAGCGCCACCACCACGCCGTAACCCACCAGCGTGCCGAGCTGCAAAAAAGTTTTCGCCTTTTCGGCGTAAATCACCACGGTGGACATGGTGGCGGGGCCGGTTAGCAGCGGAATAGTCAGCGGCACCACCGCAATGCTGGCGCGCGCGGACGCGTCGTGCATTTCTTCTTCGTTGGACCGGGCCTCAGCCGGTTGCGCGTTGAGCATGGCCAGCGCCGAGGTCATCAACAACAGGCCGCCGCCGACCTGAAAACTCGCCAGCGAGATGCCAAAAAATTCCAGAATATGCAGTCCAAGCAGCGCGCAGGTGGCAATCACCACAAAGGTGCTGAAGGAGGCGATCCAGATCGTGCGCCGCCGTTGCACACGACTGAAATCCTGCGTGTAGTGGATAAAAAATGGCACGATGGCCAGCGGGTTGACAATGGCCAGTAGCGTGACGAGAGGTTTAAAATCCATAGCAGCTTGCGCTTTACTTGATTGGGCTGGAGGTCAATTTTGTTAGTGAAAGTTAACGTCCTGAGCGCACCAGGTAGCGCTTGCGCCAGAAGAACAGCACCAGGGCGAGCGCGATCAATGCCATGGCTGTCATGGCCAGCCAGAACCCGTTGGCGCGGTGCAGTAACGGAATGGACTCAAAATTCATGCCGAAGATGCCGGCAATCAGGTTCAGCGGCAAAAAAACCGCGGTCAGCGCGGTGAGCGTGCGCATGATCTCGTTGGTGCGGTGGCTTTGCGCGTTGAAATGGATTTGCACGGCGGTTTCGGCGCTTTGTTCAAGCTGGCGTACGTGGTGCACCACGCGCTCGATGTGCTCCAGCACGTCGCGGCTGCGCACCTGCAGCAGGTCGCGCTCATGCTGGCTGGTCAGAGCGTCGTTGTCGGGCCAGCCCTTCAGCGCTTCGATCCAGTCCTGAATGGCGCTGCGCTGGTCTTCGCAAAGCTCGTCCAATTGGTGCAGCGATTGCCGTGCGGCCAGCAGCGTGCTCCAGTTGGCGAAGCGGGTTTTCGGGTTGAGCAACTCGGCCTGCCAGTGGTCCAGCTGGTGGCTGAGTTCGCGGCGTAGCGCCAGAAAGCCGTCGACCATGTGGTTGACGATGCGCAGCATCAGGTCGGCCGGGCTGGTGGGCACGCCGCGCGCGCCGGTGGAGCGCAGGTCAGTGCTCACAGCAACACTCCCCCCGGCGCTGCCGGCGGTGAGCAGGCGCTGGGCGTAGCTGTCGCGCAGGGCGCAGTCTTCGGGGTGGACGCTGAGCAGCACCCGGTCAAAAACGACAAAACCGACCGGGCTGGTGTCGATGTGGCGCAGGATCGGCAGCCCGCCACGGTGCGCCGTACCCGCGTCAGTCGTGCTGCTTTGACCGTTGGCCGTGGCCAGACGACGAAACACCAGCAAATCGTACTGCGAGGTGTAGTCGTAGCGCGAGGGCAGTTGCACATTCAGCAGGTCTGACACGTGCAGGTCGACCAGTTGCAGCGCGCACAGGCGCTGTAGCGTGCTCTGCAACTCGGCCTGCTGCTGTTCAAACTCCGCGCGGGAGACGCTCAGCCACAGGTAGCCGCGCTCGGTCAGATGCAGATCAGCCAGCGTTTTGCTGCTTAGCTCGGCGACGCTGCCGCTGTGAAGGTCAAAAAACCGCATTGCAGAATTTATGTAAAAACAGTCTGTAGCACTTATGGATAAAGCGCAAGCAGCTATTTGTTCTGTAGTAATCTGGCCGCATCGCGCGAGAAATAGGTCAGGATACCGTCGGCCCCGGCGCGCTTGAAGGCCAGCAGGCTTTCCAGCATGACGGCATCGTGGTCGAGCCAGCCGTTTTGCGCTGCGGCCTTCAACATGGCGTATTCACCCGAGACCTGGTAGACAAAAGTCGGCACTTTGAACTCATCCTTGACGCGGCGCACCACGTCCAGGTAGGGCATGCCGGGCTTGACCATCACCATGTCGGCACCTTCGGCAATGTCCAGCGCCACTTCGCGCAGCGCTTCGTTGCTGTTGGCCGGGTCCATCTGGTAGACCTTTTTGTTGCTTTTGCCCAGGTTGGCGGCCGAGCCCACCGCTTCGCGGAACGGGCCGTAAAAGGCGGACGCGTATTTGGCGCTGTAGGCCATGATGCGGGTATGGATGAAGTGATTGGCTTCGAGCGCCTGGCGCACGGCACCAATGCGCCCGTCCATCATGTCGCTGGGGGCTACGATGTCGGCACCGGCGGCCGCGTGCGACAGGGCTTGCTTGACCAGCACTTCGACGGTTTCGTCATTCATGATGTAGCCATCTTCTTCGGGGCGCGGGTCGGGCAGGCCGTCTTGCCCATGGCTGGTGAAGGGGTCAAGTGCCACGTCGGTCATCACGCCAAGCTCCGGGAATTCTTTTTTTAGCGCCTGCACCACGCGCGGCACCAGACCGTCAGGGTTGAAGGCTTCGCGTCCATCCGGGGTTTTGAGCGACTGGTTAATGACCGGGAACAAGGCCATGACGGGGATGCCCAATTTGACGCAGTCTTCGGCCACCGGCAGCAACAAGTCCAGGCTCAGTCGTTCTACGCCGGGCATCGACGAGACGACTTGACGCTGTTGTTTGCCGTCAACAACAAACACCGGGTAGATGAAGTCATGGGCAGTCAAGGTGCTTTCACGCACCAGGTTGCGAGTGAAACTGTCGCGCCGCAGGCGGCGCGGACGGCCCATGGGGAAAGGGGCGTAAGGGGTCATTTTGGCTAGTCCTTTGGGTAAATAAATGTCGTCCGGATAACAATTTTTTTGCAGCTTACTT
>PFKL01000140.1 GCA_002784245.1 Comamonadaceae bacterium CG_4_10_14_3_um_filter_60_75 | reverse complement strand
GCTTGTGGCTGGGGCGTGCGGTGCCGCTGCAATGGGACGGCGCCGAGCAGGTGCAGGCGGCGCTGGCGGCAGGGCGCGGGGTGGTGTTCTTGACGCCGCACATGGGTTGTTTTGAGGTCACCGCGCGCGCTTATGCGCAGCGCTTTGGTCAGGCCAAGCCGATCACGGTGCTGTATCGCCCGCCACGCCAGCGCTGGTTGCGCGCGGTGGTGCAGGCGGCGCGCGAGCGCCCGGGCTTGCAGACGGCGCCGACGACGCTTTCTGGCGTCAAGCAGTTGATCAAGGCCCTGAAAAATGGCGAAGCGGTTGGCCTGTTGCCCGACCAGGTGCCGCCGCAAGGCATGGGCGTGATGGCGCCTTTTTTTGGTCGTGATGCCTACACCATGACGCTGTCAGCGCGCCTGGCGCTGCAGACCGGTGCGACCGTGTTGCTGGCCTGGGGTGAGCGCCTGGCCTGGGGGCGCGGTTTTGTCGTCCATGTGCTGCCGCTGGAAGCTGCGTTGCCGACTGATCTGGGCCAGGCGGTGGTCGCTACCAACCGGGCAATGGAGTCGTTGATTTTGCGTTGCCCGGGGCAGTATTTGTGGGGCTATGCGCGCTACAAGACGCCGCGCGAGGCTGACTGAAATGTCGTTATGAATACTGCTTTTTGGAAGGTGGTCTGCTGATGGGCAGTCGTCTTGTTTTGTTGCTGATGCGCGGCTTGGCGGTGCTGCCACTGGCTTGGGTGCGTGCGCTGGGCGCGCTGTTGGGTTGGGTGTTGTACTGGGTGGTGCCTGCGCGCCGCCATGTGGTGGTGGTGAATTTGGGCTTGTGTTTTCCCGGCTGGACGCCGCCGGTGCGCACGCGCTTGGCGCGCCAGGTGTTTGTTTATTTTGCCCAGGCTTGGCTGGACCGCGCCTGGTTATGGCATGGCGCGCCAACGCAGGTACAGGCGCGGCTGCGACTGTGTGGCGCGGTAGAGCAACTTGCAGGCGTTGACCCCGTGGTGATTTTTGCGCCGCATTTTGTTGGGTTGGATGCCGGTTGGACGGCGCTGACGCAGCAACTGCCACGCCAGTTCACCACCATCTACACCGACCAGTCGAACCCGGTCATGGACGCCTGGATCTTGCGCGGGCGCCAGCGCTTTGGCGTGGGCCAACTGTTTGGCCGCGTCGATGGCGTCAAGCCGATTGTGGCGGCCTTGCGCGCGGGCGCGCCGCTGTACCTGTTGCCTGACATGAACTTTGGGCCACACGAGTCGGTGTTTGTGCCGTTTTACGGCGTCAGCGCCGCCACTGTGCCCAGCCTGTCGCGTTTTGCCCGCCTGGGGAGGGCCAAGGTGGTGCCGGTGGTGACGCGCATGACGGCCACGGGCTACGACGTCGAGGTCATGCCGGCCTGGGATAACTTTCCCAGCGACGATGCGGTCGCGGATACCGCGCGCATGAACGCGCAGCTGCAAAGCTACATTGACACCCTGCCCGCGCAGTACTACTGGGTCCACAAACGGTTCAAGGACAGGCCGCCAGGCGAGGCCGATGTTTATCAATGAAATTGGCCTCTAGCCCTTGCTGTATAAGCGCAAGCAGCTCTTATTTTTGGGGGTGTGCCCAGTCCCAGAGCAGGGTAGCGATGGCGTCAATGCCCTGGCGCTTGGGGGCTGAAAACAGGCGTACCTCGCCGCCCCCGGCGTTGAGCTTCATGATCGCCAGCGCCTTGGTTTGCTCGGCCCGGGTCAGTTTGTCGGCCTTGGTCAGGATGACCAGAAACTTCAGTCCGGCCTCGACGCGCGGACGCACCACGTCGAGCAAAATTTCGTCGAGCTCGGTCAGGCCATGGCGCGGGTCGCACATCAGCACGATGGCCTGCAGGTTCTTGCGCGTGACCAGGTAATTGGCCATCACCTGCTGCCAGCGCAGTTTGTCCTGCATCGGCACGGCCGCGTAGCCATAGCCGGGCAGGTCGGCCAGTACCGCGTCGGTGACGCCTTGTTTGCCCAGGGAAAACAGGTTGATGTGCTGGGTGCGACCTGGCTTCTTGGAGGCAAAAGCGAGCTGCTTTTGCTGAGTCAGTGTGTTGATGCAGGTGGATTTGCCAGCGTTGGAGCGGCCGACAAAGGCGATTTCAGGCACGTCGAGCTCGGGTAAAAACTGCAACTGTGGCGCCGTCGTCAGAAATTTGGCGGTGTGTAGCCAGCCCAACGCCAGCGCTGGCGTGATGTCTGCTGTACAGGGTGTGACCGAGGCGGTGCTCTCGGGGGCGCTGGGGTGGGGTTGTTGGGTCATTCAGCAAGTGTCTAATAAGTGGGGCATTGTAGAATCTGGCGGCTTTGCGAATCAGCCCCAACCGTTTATGAACTGTTTTAAAGCGTATTGATATGAAGCTACTTTCCTCTTTGATGATCTTTGCAGCGGTGGCTGCGACGGCGCTGCCTGGCGCGGCGCAAAACGCGATCAAGCCCGATCTGGCCAAGGGAGAAGCCAGTTTTGGCGGTGTCTGTGCCGCGTGTCACGGGACTGATGGCAATTCGCTGATTCCGGTCAACCCCAAATTGGCGCAACAGCATCCCCAGTACATCGTCAAGCAGTTGACCGAGTTCAAGGCCGGCAAGCGCGTCAACGCGGTGATGAACGGCATGGCCGCACCGCTGAGCAACGAAGACATGGTGAATATTGCTTACTGGGTGGCCAGTAAAAAAGCCACACCGGGCGCGGCAAAAGACAAAGATTTGGTGTTGCTGGGCGAAAAAATCTACCGTGGCGGCATTGCTGATCGGCAAATCCCCGCCTGCGCGGGCTGCCATAGCCCCAACGGTGCAGGCATTCCGGCGCAATACCCGCGCCTCAGCGGACAACACGCCGACTACGCGGTGGCGCAGTTGACCGCTTTTCGCGACGGGGTGCGGCAAAACAGCGTGCAGATGACGCAGGTGGCGGCCAAGCTCAATGACCGCGAGATCCGCGCCGTGGCCGATTACATCGCCGGGCTCTACTGAACCGCCCAGGCCGCGTTTTTCTGGTCAGAGACAGGTTGTGTTGTGCAACCTGTCTTTTTTTTGGCCGTGGCAAATGACGGGTTTTCCGGCTGCGTTGCGCACTCGGGTGTAAGACCGTCTATCCTAGAGCGACCAACGCTTGTTTGTCCCACTGCAAGGATGTTCCCATGTTGATCAAGACGACTTCTTCCGCCTATGACCACGGTGTGCCCAGCGAGATTACGCCAACGGAGGTCTATCACGCGCGCCGTGACCTGCTGCGCTGGATGGCCAGCGGCGCCGCAGGTGCGACCCTGGCCAGCTGGGGCGCGCGCGAAGCGTTCGCGCAGAGTGTGAAGTTGCCAGGGAAAAACGTGCCGCTGGCGGCCGTCAAATCGCCGGTGGCCGGCGCCATGAGTCTGGAAAAACTCACCGACTACAAAGACGCGACCGGTTACAACAATTTTTACGAGTTTGGCACCGATAAATCCGACCCGGCGCGCAATGCCGGCACGCTGAAAACCAGCCCGTGGTCCGTTGAGATTGAAGGCCTGGTGAAGAAGCCGGGGCGCTACGCGCTGGAAGATTTGCTCAAGCTCAGTGCCATGGAAGAACGCATTTACCGGCTGCGCTGCGTCGAGGGCTGGTCGATGGTGATCCCCTGGCTGGGTTATTCACTGTCGGCGCTGATCAAGCGCGTTGAACCGCTGGGGGCGGCCAAATATGTTGAATTTGTCACGCTGGCCGACCCGAAAACCATGCCGGGGGTGACGTCCCGGGTGCTCGACTGGCCTTATGTGGAAGGGCTGCGGCTGGACGAGGCGATGCATCCGCTGACCTTGCTCAGCTTTGGCATGTACGGCGAGTTGCTGCCCAAGCAGAGCGGCGCACCACTGCGGCTGGTGGTGCCGTGGAAGTACGGCTTCAAAAGCGGCAAGAGCATCGTCAAGATCCGCTTCACCGACAAACAGCCACTGACCGCCTGGAACAAGGCCGCGCCGCGCGAGTATGGGTTTTATTCGAATGTCAACCCGGGCGTGGATCACCCGCGGTGGAGTCAGGCCAGCGAGCGGCGCATCGGTGAAGACGGCCTGTTTGCCAGGAAGCGCAAGACGCTGCTGTTCAATGGCTACGAGGCGCAGGTTGGGCAGCTCTATGCCGGCATGGATTTGAAGACGTATTTCTGATGTCGGTAGCGCCAGGCGTGGGTGTCGTGCACAGCGGGCGCTGGCTAGGGGGTGTTGCCTTGGGCAAGCCTGCGGTCTTTGTCCTGCTGCTGTTGCCGCTCGCGTGGCTGGTTTATGCGGTGGCATTCAACCAGTTGGGTGCCAACCCGGCGCAGGCGCTGGTGCGCGCCACCGGTGACTGGACGCTGCGCATGCTCTGCCTGGTGCTGGCGCTGACGCCGCTGCGCCTGCAATTTGACCTGCCACAACTGGCCCGCCTGCGCCGCATGGTGGGTGTGTTCGTGTACTTCTACGCCGTCTTGCACCTGCTCAGCTACGCCTGGTTTGACATGGGCTTTGTGTGGGTGGACGTGGTCAAGGACATCCCCAAGCGTCCGTTCATCCTGGTGGGTTTCACCGCCTGGGTGGCGTTGAGTTTGCTGGCGCTGACGTCGTTTGACCGGGCCGTGAAATGGCTGGGTGGCAAAAACTGGCGGCGTCTGCATCGCAGCGTCTACGCGGTGGCGGCGCTGGCGCTGTTGCATTTTTTCTGGATGCGCGCGGCCAAAAATGATTTGTATGAGGTTGCGGTGTATGCACTCGTCGTTGCCGTGCTGCTGGGTTGGCGTGCTGTGCGGGCACTGCGGGCGCGCACAAGGGCGTGAGGAGCGGTACAAGCGATTTGCAACAACGCAATGCGCTCAAAGATGGCCAGGCAAAGGTACAAGTTATTGCTTTGCGAGCCTTTATCGCGGGGCAGACGCTTTTGCCGCTGGGCGGGCCAGCGTATCGTCAGGCAGCAGCGATTGCGGTAGTGTGGCCCGGTTGGCGGCAGCTGGGCTGGTGGGCAGATACAAGGCCCCGGACTGCCCGCAAGCGCTCAAAGTGA
>PFKL01000019.1 GCA_002784245.1 Comamonadaceae bacterium CG_4_10_14_3_um_filter_60_75 | reverse complement strand
CATTCGACAACAGAAAAGCCACACGTTCGGTAGCCAGAGTCAGCCTTACCAAGGTTCAATAATTGGGTGTCGTTGGTCAAAACAGTGGCTTGGTACAGCGCTGCGCTGGCCATAACAATAGCATCGGGCAGCTTCAAGGCGCGTGTTTGTCGCAGTGCAATGATGTTTGTCATCAGTTCGTTGTTGCCGTAGGCAACATCGACCACCGTAATGCGCGCCACCAACTGTGACAGTAAATACCGGTCTTGGTCGCCCAGACCATCAAAGCTAGAAAACTCCAATACATTGATGACCGATACACCAAGCCAATGCGCCTGCTGGGTAAGTTTTGCAAGTTCTGGGTTGCCCTGTAACAACGCAACCAAGGCGTTTGTATCGAGCAAGTAGCGATTACCAGGCATCACGCTGCACACGTTGGGCTGCTACAGCATCACCACGCCAAGTAAGTTGACCGACCAGGTCGCCCAAGTCGTATTTGCCAGATTGGGGTGCGTGCGCACGAGGCACTTCGCTGGTTTCCACAACCACCAAAACGCGCGAATCCTGCGAACAGACGGGCACCTGATCGAGCCAGATAAGCTGATTTCCTTTGAGCTGGGCGCTATAGCTTTGCAGCATATGGGTTCCTGTTTGAAGTGCCGTTTGATTTTAGGCTGAAGCTTTTAAAACAGTTTGGATGCAGCGGAAGCTTGCTTTGTCATTGATGGGCCACGACCCGCTGCACGCACTGCATTGTCATTGCGGGCTATGACCCGCAATCCATGGCTTGCGAATTCATGGATGGCGGGTCAAGCCCGGCATGACAGCGGGGGCAAAGGGCCATAACCAGAAACCATTGGTTGAGGTAGCGGGGCATGGTGTGGTTGGACATGCGTTTATCCAACGGATTCCTCTTTAGCTTTTTAGCAAGCGTGCAATGTTCTCAGCGCCAGGTCTGGCGCAGTACCGACAATCTTGAGCAGCGCTGCAGCGGGGCCGGTCGGATGTCGGCGGTTTTGTTCCCAGTTTTGTAGTGTCTTGATGCTGACACGCATCAGCCCGGCGAATTCGCTTTGCGACAATCCAATTTGCTCGCGCACCGTTTTCACGTCAGGCGATGCAACTTCAAACCGGCGCGAGGCCTGCACACGTCCATTTGAAATGTCTTTGGCTTCTTTAAGGCTTTGTACCAAATCGTCAAACAGTGTCTTTTCCATGTCATAAATCCTTCACAAATTCACGCAAATCACCCGTACACCACCACTTTTGCCGCGACCCTGGATGGCATGGCGAAGCTTTCGGATACCACCGCAAGCAATATATGGACTGTAGCCAGAAACAATTGGTTTAGGTAGCGGGGCATGGTGTCCAAGCTTGTGCGGTTCTGCGGTTGTTTGTTGCAAGCGCGCATCGTCATGGAATCTTTGGCCATGGATGCCGGATCAGGTCCGGCATGACAGCGGGGGGGGAAAGAGCTCAGTCTGAAGACATCATGTGAGGTGAGAAAGTCAGTGTTGGTTATGCTTTTTTCGTGCTCTATCGAATCAGAGTAGATCGCGACTTAGGATTTCGGTGTTGGTGAAAACAAGACAGCACGTTCACCGTTTTGCCGTCCACAACATAAAAAAGAGTGTAAGGAAAGCGACTCAAATGAGCGCATCGCGCGTCACCGTCAACTTTGGCGTACAAATACGGGCTGGAGGCCAAAAACCCGCTGGTTCGCTCTAACTCAACCAAAAAAGCCTCGCCCATTTGGATGTTGGGCTGCTCGTACCAGTCGTAAGCCTCTTCGATTTCAATTTGTGCAAGTGGCTTGACTTGATTTGCGCGAGGGTCAGTGTGGGCTCGTGGGGATAGGCACGGTGAAAGGCAAGACGATCACGCAGTTCTTGCCGTTGAGCGTCTGTAATGAGAGTTGCAAATGCTTGCGTTTCGGCGCTGCCGATAAGTGCCTGACCCAAAACACGTTTTTCAACAACGCTGAGCTTGCCTAATGCTTTGTCGATTCTTGAATCCATGAAATTATCGTATCACATAGCGGCCTACGACCCGCAATCCATGGAGGCCGGATCGGGGCAAGGCTTGTATTGGCATCAAAACTGAAAATACAAAAACTCACTGGGCCGGGTGAGCGACAGCAGGCCCAGCGCCAGCACCACCGACATGGCCAGCGCCCAGCGCGGGCTGCTGCGCCAGGCCAGGCGGGTGGGGCTGGTATTGGCGCTATTGTTGGCGTTGGCGTGGTCCAGCGCTGGCTGAAAGCCCTGCATGATCTGCTGGGTGTTGGGCGCCCAAAAGACGATGGGCAACAGCGCAGCCACCCACACATAGGTCATGGCAAAGTCGCGCCCGCCGCCCGGGGTGAACACCACGCCGTGCGCGGCCAGCCACGGTGCCAGCGCGCCGGTGCGGGCGGCAACCATGTCTGGCAGGCTGATGCCGTTCAGGCCGGCCATGCCACGCACAATCACCATGGCGGCATCAAAACTGCTGGCCCTGAAGAACACCCAGCCGACGACCACCACCAAAAACGTCAGTGCAATGCTGGCCGCCCGCCCGGCCCGGCTGCTGTGCGCCAGGTTGTGCCCCATGCGCACACGCAGGCCGCGCCAGGCCTGGTGCAGCACCAGCAGGTGTTTGCGCCGCTTTGATCCCACGTCGGCCCCCTGCGCCAGCGCCCGACCCACGGTGTAGTTGAACCCGATGGAACCCAGCAGCAGGGTAACGTAGGCCGGGTTCCACCAGCCATAAAAAAACAGCGACCCCAGCGCCAGCCACCCCGCCGCCAGCCGCCGACTGACGCGCGCCAGCTGAAAGAAAACAATCAGCAGCGCAGGCAAGAAGACAAACAGGAATTCTGTTGAATTGAAGAGCATGCCGCGATTGTGCTGTAAGCGCCGGGGTGACACACAGCGTCATTGCGGGCTGCGGCCTCGCAATGACGGGGTCCATGGATTGCCGCGTCGCTGCGCTCCTCGCAATGACCACCACCGAAGCAATCCATGTCCCCCGAGTTATGCGCCATCAAAAATGCGTCGCCACTGGTCTTGCATTTGGCTCATGGCGTAGCGGTCGGCCACCACTTGCTTGCCTGCGGCCACCCACTGGGGCCAGGCGCTGCGCTGGTTTATGGCGCCCAGCAGCGCGGCGGTAAAGGCGGCGTCATTGGGGTCGGCCAGCGCAGATTGCGCCACGCTGGGCATGATGTGCGCCACATCGCCCACACGGGTGGCCACCACGGGTATGCCACAGGCCATGGCTTCCAGCATGGCGATGGGCAGTTGCTCGGTGTCAGACGACAGGGCAAACAGGTCAAACTCAATCAGGCGGCTGATGGGGTCGGCCAGGTAGCCGGCAAATTCCACATCTTCGGCCACGCCTAATCTGGCCGCCAGGGCTTGCAGCGCAGGCAGCTCAGGCCCGCCACCCACCACCACCAGGCGTGCGTTTTGGCGTGCGCGCACGGCGGCAAAGGCTTGAATGAGGCGGGGGATATTTTTCTCAGGCCGCAGACCTGCTACTGTTCCGATAGTGATGTGCGCTTGATCCATCTGGGCTAGAGCCCGTTTTTGTATATAAAGCTCAGGGATGGCCACGCCGTTGGGGA
>PFKL01000118.1 GCA_002784245.1 Comamonadaceae bacterium CG_4_10_14_3_um_filter_60_75 | reverse complement strand
ATTTTGTTTGACGTGAAATGCTCGCAGCGCCTGGCCCCGGCCATTGCCGCCGCCGGTGGCGTGCCGCTGATGTACAAGACCGGTCACTCGCTGATCAAGGCGAAGATGAAAGAAATTGGCTCGCCCTTGGGCGGCGAGATGAGCGGCCACATCTTCTTCAAGGAACGCTGGTACGGCTTTGACGACGGCACCTACGCCGGCTGCCGCCTGCTGGAGATTTTGAGCCAGTCGCCCGATGCCAATGCCGTGCTCAATGCCTTGCCCACCAGTTTTTCAACGCCCGAGCTCAATGTGAAATGTGCCGAGGGCGAGCCGCATGGCCTGGTCGAGCAGCTGGTGGCCAAGGCCAATTTCCCGGCCCCCGCCACCGTCAACACCATCGACGGCTTGCGCGTGGACTGGCCCGACGGTTTTGGCCTGATTCGTGCCAGCAACACCACGCCGGTGCTTGTGCTGCGCTTTGAAGGCCACACCCAGGCTGCGCTGGAGCGCATCCAGACCGACATGTTGGCGTTGCTGCGCAGCGTCAAGCCCGACGCGCAGTTTGACGCGCCAGCGCATTGAACTTTTGACCTGTTGACCTGTTGACCAGCTTTGAGGCCCGGTTTTGCGTATTCTGATCGTCAAACTCTCGTCACTGGGTGACGTGGTGCATGCCATGCCCGCGGTGCAGGACTTGCGCCAGGTCTACCCCGAGGCGCAAATTGACTGGGTGGTTGAGTGCGCTTTTGCCCCGCTGGTGCTGCGCTGCAAGGGGGTGCACCGCGTCATTGCCTGCGAACTGCGGCGCTGGCGCAGTGACCTGTTGAGCGGCCAGACACGCCAGGAGTGGCAACGCTTCAAAGCCGATTTGCAGCAGGACAACTACGACGCGGTGATCGACCTGCAAGGCCTGACCAAATCGGCGCTGGTGTCTTGGCTGGCGCGTGTCAAGCCCGGTGGCAAACGCTACGGCATGGCCAACCAGACCGACGGCTCAAGCTTTGAAGCGCCCGCGCGCTGGGTGGCTGACGTGGCCATCACCCTGCCAGCACGCAGCCACGCGGTCACACGCGCGCGCCAAATGTGCGCCCAGGCGTTGGGCTACACCTTGCCGTTTTACATGAGTTTTGGGCTGCTAGCCCAAGCAGATAAAGCGCTTCCAGCTATGCGAAACGTAGCATTCAAAACCGGCTTGCGCGGCGTGGTGGTGCTCGCGCACGGCACTTCGCGCCAGGACAAGGAATGGCCGCTCACGCATTGGCGGGCCCTGGCTGCACGGCTCAACAGCGCCGGTTTTGGTGTGGCGCTGGTGCACGGCAACGCCGCTGAAGAGGCGGTGTCCAACGCAATTGCCAGCGGCCTGGCGCACGCGCAGGTCTGGCCGCGGCTGGCGCTGGACGCGTTGACCGATTCACTCAGCAGCAGCGCCGGGGTGATCGGCGTGGACAGCGGCTTGAGCCATATTGCCGTGGCGCTCAATCGGCCGCACGTGCAAATCTACAACTTTGACACCGCCTGGCGCACCGGGCCGCTGGCCAGCGCGCTGCACATGAGCGTATTTGCCCGCCCCACGCCCGACGTCGACGCGGTCTGGCAAGCCTGGCAAGACGTGTCGGCGTCGATCGCGCCCTCGGGCTTCGCGCCGCTGTGATACGCGCGCTTTATTCTGCGGCGATGTGGCTGGCGCAGCCTGCCTTGCGCCGCAAGCTCAAACGCAGGGGGCAAGCCGAACCTGGCTACCTGCACGCCATCGACGAGCGCTTTGGCCGCTACACGCAAGCGCTGCCGCCACACGACGGCCCCACAGTCTGGATTCACGCGGTGTCGCTGGGCGAAACCCGCGCCGCCGCGGTGCTGATAGCCGCCTTGCGCCAACGCCTGCCCGCCATGCGCCTGCTGCTCACCCACGGCACTGCCACCGGCCAGGCCGAAGGCGCCAAACTGCTGCAGCCGGGTGACCTGCAAGCCTGGCAGCCGTGGGACACGCCGGGCGCGGTGCATCGCTTTTTGACCCACTTCCAGCCCGCGCTGGGGGTGCTGATGGAGACCGAGCTCTGGCCCAACCTGGTGCACGGTGCCCGCGCGCAGGGGGTGCCGCTGGTGCTGGCCAACGCGCGTCTGTCAGACCAATCATTGCGCCAGGCACAGCGCCTGGCCTGGCTGGCGCGCCCGGCCTACGCCGCGCTGACGGCGGCGTGGGTGCAAACCCCCGCCGACGCGCAGCGCCTGCGCAGCCTGGGTGCGCCAGTGTGTGGCGTTCTGGGTAACCTGAAGTTTGACGCCGCGCCCGATGCAGCGCTGCTGGCGCGGGGGCACCACTGGCGTGAGCATCTGGCCAAACCGGTGGTGATGTTTGCCAGCTCACGCGAGGGTGAAGAACTGGCCTTGCTCCAGACCTTGCAGGCTTTTAGCCCTGCAGCCCAGGCAAATCAAGCGCAAGCAGCTACAGAGTCGATAGTGGATAAGGTGCAATGGCTGATCGTGCCACGGCATCCGCAGCGCTTTGACGCGGTGGCCCAATTGATTGCAGCACAGGGTTTTTCTGTGCAGCGCCGCAGCACCTGGTCGGCGGATGGTCCGCCGTTGGCGAGCGGCGACCACCCCAACGTCTGGCTGGGCGACTCGCTGGGCGAAATGGCGCTGTACTACGGCCTGGCTGACGTGGCGCTGCTGGGCGGCAGCTTTGCGCCGCTGGGCGGCCAGAATCTGATTGAAGCGGCGGCCTGCGGTGCCCCGGTGGTGATGGGCGCGCACACCTTCAACTTTGCCGACGCCGCCGAGCAGGCGATCGCCGCAGGGGCAGCGTGGCGGGTAGCGGACATGGCCGAAGCCGTGGCGACGGCGGCAGCGCTGGCGCAAGACGCCAGCCGCTTGCCCCCGGCCCGCCGGGCAGCATTGCAGTTTGCGTTGACGCATCAGGGCGCTGCTGCGCGGTTGGCGGATGCGTTGGTTGGTTTGTTGAACCTGGATTCTTCAGTTGACCGCCTGGTTTCGTCACCAAGCCCCGATCAATATTGACCTTTTCAGCTTCGGCCCAGCGCACCATTTGGGAAACACCGCTACGCACCCGATTGAGCCACTGGTAGCGTGCTTGATCAAAAAAAATAGGCTGTTATTCAGATAGGCATAATGCATATATGCATTACAGGAGCATGAAATGCAAAAGAGAATGACCATCACCATGGACGAAGCGGTTTACGAAGGCC
>PFKL01000079.1:2049-3051 GCA_002784245.1 Comamonadaceae bacterium CG_4_10_14_3_um_filter_60_75 | reverse complement strand
TGAAATCGAACCCGCCACCGGCGTCAAAGGCGCGCAGATCGTCGGGCTGGCCAAGGATTTGGCGCGCAGCCTGAGCCTGGTGTCGATCCGCGTGGTGGAAACCATCCCCGGCAAGACGACGATGGCGCTCGAGTTGCCCAACGCCAAGCGCCAGACGATCCGGCTGGCTGAAATTCTGGGTTCGCAGGCCTACAACCAGGCCAAATCGCTGCTGACCATGGGGCTAGGCAAGGACATTATTGGCAACCCGGTGCTCGCCGATCTGGCAAAAATGCCGCATGTGCTGGTAGCGGGTACCACGGGTTCGGGCAAGTCGGTGGGCATCAATGCCATGATTCTGAGCCTGCTGTACAAGGCCGAAGCGCATGACGTGCGGCTGGTGATGATCGACCCCAAAATGCTGGAAATGTCGGTCTATGAGGGCATCCCGCACCTGCTGTGCCCGGTCGTCACCGACATGAAACAGGCGGCCAATGCGTTGACTTGGTGCGTGGCGGAGATGGAGCGCCGCTACAAGCTCATGAGCAAGATGGGCGTGCGCAACCTGGCGGGTTTCAACACCAAGTGGGACGAAGCCAAGGCCCACGGCGAGTTCATCCGCAACCCGTTCAGCCTGACGCCCGACGACCCCGAGCCGGTCGAGCGCATGTCGCACATCGTGGTGGTGATCGACGAGCTAGCTGACCTGATGATGGTGGTGGGCAAGAAGATCGAAGAACTCATCGCCCGGTTGGCGCAAAAGGCGCGGGCCGCCGGTATCCATCTGATTTTGGCCACCCAGCGACCTAGTGTGGACGTGATCACCGGCCTGATCAAAGCCAATATTCCTACCCGCATTGCCTTTCAGGTCAGCAGCAAGATCGACAGCCGCACCATTCTTGACCAGATGGGCGCCGAGGCGCTGCTGGGCATGGGCGACATGCTCTACATGCCCAGCGGCACCGGTCTGCCGATTCGGGTGCACGGCGCGTTTGTCAGCGACGAAGAAGTGCACCGCGTGGT
>PFKL01000079.1:0-2004 GCA_002784245.1 Comamonadaceae bacterium CG_4_10_14_3_um_filter_60_75 | reverse complement strand
CCAATTACATTGAAGGCATTCTGGAAGGTGGCACCGTCGACGCTGACGACGCCAGCCAGGGTGAGGGTGGTGCGGGCGGCGGCGAGAAGGACCCGTTGTACGACCAGGCGGTCGAAATCGTCCTGAAAAACCGCAAGGCCAGCATCTCGCTGGTGCAGCGCCACCTGAAAATTGGCTACAACCGCGCCGCACGCCTGGTCGAAGACATGGAAAAAGCAGGCCTGGTCAGTAGCATGAGCAACAGCGGCCAGCGCGAGATTCTGGTGCCGGCGCGCAATGACTGACGCGCAAAATGGCGCGCCTGTTGTGCAGCCAATTTGGCATCGCTGGCCACAACCCAAAGAAAGAATTACCGTGAGTTGTCGTTTAATTGCTATTTTGTTAGTAGCTGCTTGCGCAGGTAATACTTGGGCTAGCGGCCTAAAAAGTCTTGAAGAATTTGTCCGCGCCACAAAGGCAGGCAAGGCCGATTTCACCCAGGTGGTGACCTCGCCTGCCAAGGACGGCCAGCGCCCGCGCGTCAAAACCTCCAGCGGTACGTTTGAATTTTCCCGCCCCAACCGCTTCCGGTTCAACTACCTCAAGCCCTTTGTGCAGACCATCGTCGCTGATGGCCAGACGCTGTGGTTGTATGACGTTGACCTGAACCAGGTGACGGCGCGTAAACAGGCAGCGGTGCTCGGCGCCACCCCGGCGGCGTTGATTGCCTCGGCCGCCGATGTCAAAGCCCTGCAGGCCGACTTTGTGCTTGCCGACGCGTCAGATGCCGACGGGTTGCAATGGATGACGGCGACACCCAAAGCCAAAGACAGCCAGATTCAATCCGTTCGGGTCGGTTTTGATTCCGCGTCGGGTGCGCAGGCCAAGCCCGTCTTGCGCACGCTGGAGATTCTGGATAGCTTTGGCCAACACTCAGTGTTGACTTTCAAAGCCTTTGTGGTCAATCCGGACTTGTCTACCAACACGTTTGAATTCAAGCCGCCAGCGGGCACGGATGTCATCAGGCAGTGAGTTGACTCGTTGGGCGATTTGGTTGTGCATAAGCCACGCTATCTGGGTGACCGACGCTTGGTCTGGATGGCAGCGGGCATTCGCGACAGGCAGCTTTCTAGACGCCAATTCACGTTGTGCACAAAAATCAGTTGATGCCAGTAGAGCCACCAAAAAGCAGGCATCTACTTTTCACCCGGAAATTCAACTGTTATTTTTGTACCCCGATTCGCGCTGGCTTCGGATTGCCAGCACAAAGGCTGTATCGAGTGGTGCCACGTATCTATACAACGCAACGTAGCCACGGGAAGCTCTCCCAATGACAAGTTCACGTTTGCCACCTTTAACTGGACGACCGATCATGGGGCTGGTAGCCAAAATTTGCACAGCCTCCAGAATTTCCCCAATGCGCTCAGGCGCGCAGCCCTCATCAAACTGTGCCATGTAGTCAAAGAAGCGATCGAAGTCGTCGAACACCTCAGGCGCAATCTCGATGCGAGTCATGTCCGCAGTCAATGGCTCGTACTGCGAGTCAATGGCCTGTTCGGGCTTTCCCCACGGGACTTGGCTGTCAGATACGCTTTCGCATCTTCCCAAGATACCGTCTTCCCGCAAGCCAGTATCGCCTTCCACCGCTCATCTGCGATTGCATTGAACTCACTGTCGATTTCAACCTGTTCCACAGTCTGCGAGATAGCGTCGAGAATGAAGGCATGCGCTGATTTTCCAGCATGGTCTGCCGCAGCTGCGATGCGCTCCTTCATGGTGTCATCGAGGCGGATGGTGGTGGTCTGCATTGATTGCTTTCAAACTATGGTGTCAATGTAGCATTATTGTGCTACCCATGCAAGTCACTGAGAATTGATAGCACTCAATGTCGGCAATCTGGCAGGCGGATCAGCAAATCCATTGTCAGCCATGGGTCTTTATGCAGAGATGTGCATAAAGACCCTTATGCACAGTTTCCAGTTATGAACAGTTTTGTTTCATTGATGGCGGCCTTCACGGTGGACA
>PFKL01000208.1 GCA_002784245.1 Comamonadaceae bacterium CG_4_10_14_3_um_filter_60_75 | reverse complement strand
GACCATGCGCTTGCGGGTGCAAAAACGGCACAGCGTGGCGCAGGTGTTGCTCACCAAAAACAGCACCCGGCGCGGGTAGCGGTGCACGATGCTGGTGCCGGGGATGGTGTCGCCCTCTTCGCCCAACTGGTCGAGCAGGGTGGCAAAACCGGGTTTGGTTTCTTCGTGAAACGACGGCAGGTACTGCATGCGGATGGGGCAGTTGGGGTCGTCACGGTCCATCAGTTTGGCCATGTAGGGTGTGACCGCAATGGCAAACTTGTTGTACACCGTGTCGTTCACGTCTTCCACGTGGCGCAGCACGCCTTGCAGCTGCGCGTGGTGCGTGTAGCGGCGCGCAAACTGTTTTTGCCACGACTCGGATTCGGGGTCGTAGGCTTGCAGTTCTTCGTAGCTCATGAAGACTTTGGGCGGGGCGAAGTCGACGGTTTGCAGCATGGGAGTCTCCTGAAAGTGCATGGCTCCCAGTCTAAAAATCGATGCCGCCGATACAAACAAGCAAATTGACTGATTTCAATGTCAAAATTCAGTCAATCTGACACCACTGATGACACTATGGCTGAAACTACGCCGACTCCCAATCTCGACGCGCTAGATCACCGCCTGATCGAACTGCTCAAGGTCAACGCCCGCCTGCCCATGGTCAACATCGCCAAAGCGCTGGGTTGCGCCCGCAGCACTGCGCAACTGCGCCTCAAGGCGCTGGAGGACGCGGGCATCATCACCGGCTACACCATTGGTGTGGGCAGCACCCGCGCACCCAACGCGATCCGCGCCATGGTGCTGATCTCGATGGAATCGCAAAACGAACCCGACGTGGTACGTGCGCTGGCCAAACGCCACGAGATCACCAAGCTGTATTCGGTGAGCGGCCGCTACGACCTGTGCGCGATGCTGATGACAGAGTCAACGCAGGAGCTAGACGCGGTGCTCGACAAAATTCGGCTTATCCAGGGCGTGGTCGACACGTTTTCGACCATTTTGCTGTCGACCAAGCTGGACCGGCCGGAATAACGCGTCGGACTTGACCTGGCTAGGCGCTCACCAGCTGCCGCACGTTGATACGGGCCCGCAGGCGTGCCGCCAACAGATACAGGCCGCCGAGCTTGCGGTGCAAAAACAGCGTATCAACGGGCGGGATGTGCCAGAAGTCGCGGTCCAGTCCCAGTGCCATGCCGGCCTGGTGCAGGCGTTGCACCATGTCGGTGGTGCCGAAGTCAAAGTCGCCATCGTGGCGCAGTGGCTCCAGTGCCATCTGCATCATGTCCAGCACGGCATCCTGGTGCCGGGCTTGGGCGTGTTCGTCAAAATAGCCGATGGCCATGGCGGCCTGTCGCATGGCGGCACGGTCACCGGCCATTGCCGCTTGCATCACGTGCCGGTAGGCCTGGCCAAACGACGGCGCGAAGCTGCGCGTGGCACCAAAGTCCAGCAGGACCAGCTGCTGGGTCTGGGGGTTGTAGCGGTAGTTGGCAAAGTTGGGGTCGGTCTGCATCAGGCCAAACTCAAACAGCTCACGAAACAGCAGCGCCACCAGCAGGCGCACGATGCGGTTGCGCTCGGCCTGCGGCGCATCGACCAGCGACTCGATCGGCACACCGTCGACGAACGACATGGCCAGCACGTTGCGCGTGGTCAGGTCGGCGTGCAAAGCGGGCACCACAAACTGCGGCGCATCGGCCAGCAGGTCGCCAAAGCGTTGCAGGTGTGCGCCCTCGGTCTGGTAGTCAGCCTCTTCGCGCAACTGGCGCTTGGCCTCTTTCAACAGCGGCGCAACGTCCAGCGTTTTCGGCAGCAGGCCAGACAGGCGCAGCAGCGAGGCGACATTGTCCACGTCGCTGCTGATGCTCTTGCGCACGCCGGGGTACTGGATTTTGATGGCCAGGTCGCGCCCGTCTTGCGTGCGGGCACGGTGCACCTGGCCGATGGACGCGGCGGCAATGGGCGTGAAGTTAAACGGCTCAAAACGCTGCTGCCACTTGGCTCCCCAGTTGGCGCTGAGCACGGCTTGTACCTGGCGCTGCGGCATGGCGTGCGCATCCGAGCGCAGGCGCGCCAGGATGGCCGCCAACTCAGGCGGCAGCAGGTCGCCCGCGTCCATTGAGATCAATTGCCCCACCTTCATGGCCGCGCCGCGCATCTGGGCGAGTTGCTGGGTGATCCGCTGCACGTTGGTCGGTGTCAACAGCAGGTCGCTGAGCTTGGGGCGCTTGCCCTGGGCCAGCTCGCGCACGCCAGCCAGCAGCATGGTGCCCGCCACGCCGCCGGCCATGCTGCCCAGGCGTGCCAGCCTGCCCAAGCGGCTGCTGGGCACCGCGGAGCTGGTGGGGAGGTGCGATGGAGACAAGTGGGGGTGGCCTTCAAACCGGGCGGCGCGCCGGGCTATTTGGCCTGCTTGTATTGGGCAATGGCCCGGGCCAGGTCAACGTATTCTTCGCAGCTTTTGTTGCCGCAAATGCGCGCCAGTTCGGCCAGGTGTTTTTCGGCCTCTTGCGGTTTTTTGTCCATCAGGTAGGCCTCGCCAATGTACTCATGCGCGCCTTTGTGGTCGGGGTTGAGCTTGAGGGCGATGCGATAGTGTTCAAAAGCCTGCGGCAAATCGGGCTTGGCCTGCTTGCGCAGGCTGTAGGCCAGCAGGTTGTGCGCGTCGGCGTTGCGCGGGTCTTCTCGCACCGCTGCGCTGAGTTCGGTGATGGCGCTGGGCCAGTCTTTGGCCTGGATCGCGCTGCGGGCAGTGCCCATGCGTTGCGCCGCCGAGGGTTCCGGGTCGCTGGGCGTGTCGGCAGCAAAAGCGCTCAAAGAAATTGACATCAAAGAGATCAAAAGCAGATGTTTCATGGTCAAAAACCCTATTAAAAATGGTTCGGCGGCAGCAGTCTTGACCGCCAAGGCAGGGGCAAGTTGCTTTGTGCGATGGCGCTATCTTGACTGATTTTGCAAGCCATTGTGTTTGACACCGTCAATGCAAGGTTTTCGAGGATCTTGAACAATCGCCCTATTGTTGACCCACGTCGCAGGAGTTCTTCCCCATGAATCAGACCCAAAAACTGGTCAATGCCACCCAATGGCTGCGCCCCTATACCCGCTGGGCAGCGCGCTTTTCATTGAACGCGCCGCAGTGGCTGCCGGCTGCGGTGCGCAACGCGCCCCTGAATGTGTCCAAGTTGATTTTGCGCGGCTACAACCTGGTGTTACGCTAGGCGCCATGCTGCGTTATCTGACCGTCCCCGTTACCCCGTTTGCGCAAAACTGCTCTCTGGTCTGGTGCGACCAAACCCTGCAAGCTGCCGTCATCGATCCTGGTGGTGACCTCGACGTGCTGTTGGCCGAGGTCAAGCGCCTGGGCTTGCAACTGTGCCAAATCTGGCTGACGCACGCGCACATTGACCACGCCGGTGCTGCCGGTGAACTGGCACAAAAGCTGCGTCTGCCGATCATCGGCCCGCACGAGGCTGATCAGTTCTGGATTGACGGTCTGCCCGCGCAAAGCCAGATGTTTGGCTTTGCCCCGGCCATGTTGTTCAAACCCACGCGCTGGCTGCACGACGGCGACACCGTTACGGTGGGCAACTGCACGCTGCAGGTGCGCCACTGCCCGGGTCACACGCCGGGGCATGTGGTGTTTTACTCGCCCGAGGCCAAGCGCGCGTTTGTCGGTGATGTGCTGTTTGCCGGCTCGGTGGGGCGCACCGACTTTCCGCAAGGCAACCATGCCGATTTGATGGCCAGCATCAAAAACCGTCTGTGGCCGATGGGCGACGACACCGTGTTCATCCCCGGCCACGGCCCCGAGAGCACCTTTGGGCGCGAGCGGCGCACCAATCCCTATGTGGCGGATTAGTCCGCAACGGGCTGTGCAGACAGCTTCCTGACGCTGCTGGCAACCAACCCGCGCAAACAGTGGGTTCAAAAAAGCATCAACCCCGCAGCCATACCAGGTGACTGCGGGGTTGAACAGGGGGCAAGCTCAGCTCAGAGCGATTTGCCAAAAATTATGTCAGGCAGTGTGAGTGTGATGGCCGGAATGTAGGTCACCATCACCAGGAACGTCAGCAGCACCATCAGCCACGGCAGCGCGGCCTTGGTCACCTGCACCAGGTTCATGCCGGTGACCCCGCTGGTGACAAACAAGTTCAGCCCCACTGGCGGCGTCACCATGCCAATCTCCATGTTCACCACCATGATCACGCCCAAATGAATTGGGTCAATGCCAAGTTGGGTCGCAATCGGGAAAAAGATCGGCGCCAGAATCAGGATGATCCCGGTGGGTTCCATGAAGTTGCCCGCCACCAGCAGGATGATGTTGACGACCATCAGGAACATCCACGGTGTCATGCCCATACTGACGATTTGCTCGGCAATGGTTTGCGGGATGCGCTCTGTGGTCAGCACGTGGGCAAACAGCAGGGCGTTGGCCACAATGAACATCAGCATCACGGTGGTGCGGCCAGCTTCCAGGAACACATGGGGAATCTGCTTGGGCGCCAGGTCTTTGTAGATGAACACCGCCACCACCAAGGCATACACCGCCGACACGGCCGCCGCTTCGGTGGGGGTGAAGATGCCGCCATAGATACCACCCATGATAATGACCAGCAACGCCAGCCCCCACATGGAATCCCGAAACGCCTTGAAGACCTCGCTGAAACTGGCCTTGGGCGGCGGAGCCACTTTCAATTTGCCGGCGCGCCACCAAACCGCAACTGCCAGCATCAGACCGAGCAACAGGCCGGGTACCACGCCAGCCATGAACATGCGCCCCACCGAGACCTCGGTCACGGCGGCGTAAACCACCATCACGATCGACGGCGGGATCAGAATGCCCAGCGTGCCGGCGTTGCAGATCACGCCGGCGGCAAACGCCTTGGGGTAGCCGTTCTTGACCATGCCGGCAATCACGATCGAGCCAATCGCCACCACCGTGGCCGGGCTGGAACCCGACACGGCGGCAAACAGCATGCATGCCAAAATGGAGGCAATGGCCAGGCCGCCGCGCAAATGACCCACGGCGGCAATGGCAAACACCACCATGCGTCTGGCCACGCCTCCGGTGCTCATCAAGGCCCCGGCGAGCACAAAGAACGGAATGCTCATCAGGGTGTAATGCTCGCTGGTCTCGAACAGCTTGATTGACATCGAAGCCAGCGAGTCCTGCGAGAAGAAAAAGATGGTCAGCAGGCTCGACAGGCCCAGACTCACGGCGATCGGCATGCCGATGGCCATGCAAAAAAACAGCGCGGCAAACAGGAGCAGGGTATTCATGATTTGGCATCCTCCGCCTTGAGTTTCATGGCTTCAGCGGCTTCGTCAGCCAGCCTCAGGGTTTCGGTTTTACCCGTGACCAGGCTGATCAAAATTTGCACAAAACGCCAGCCGGTGAGCAAAAAGCCCAAAGGCATCACCGCCAGCACTTGCCAACGCTCGATCGGCATGTCTTCAAATTCAATGCCGACGTCTTTCATCTTGAGCACATAGGTGCTGGCACCGGTGATCACCAGACCCACGTACAACAGGCTCAGCAGCACCGCCAAAATCGAGACGTTGCGTCGCGCGTTGTGCCCCATCATCTTGACCAGCGCATCAACGCCGATGTGCGAACCGACGCGCACGCCATAAGAGATACCGACAAAAATCATGAAGGCAAAAAACACGGTGGTGAGCTCCAGCGCCCAAGAAAAGCCGCTGTTGAACACATAGCGCATCACAACCTGTAAAAAGGTCAGGGCGGTCATGGCGGCCAGCATCAGGCCGATGACCCACTCTTCCAGGTGATCAAGAATCTTCATGGAAAACTCCAAAAAAACCCCGGACCAGGCCGGGGTGTTGGCATCACGTTGAGCCGAAGCTTACTTGTTGGACTTGATGGCGGCGTCGATCAGGTTTTTACCGATGTCGCTCTCGAATTTCTTCCAGACCGGCTGCATCGCGGCGCGCCAGGCGGCGGTTTGCTCCTTGTTCATGGGTAGCACCTTGGCCTTGTTCTCACCGATGACTTTTTGGCGGAAAGCCTGGTCTTCGTCAAACGCCACCTTGTTACCGAACTTGATGGACTCGGTCATGGCTTCGGTCAGGCCCTTTTGAATGTCGGGCGGCAGACCGGCCCACCATTTGGCATTGCCGATGACCATGTAATCAAGCACGCCGTGGTTGCTGTCCATGATGTACTTTTGCACTTCGTGGAACTTCTTGCTGTAGATGTTAGACCAGGGGTTTTCGGTGCCATCGACCACGCCGGTTTGCAGCGCCTGATAAACCTCGGCAAAGGCCAGCTTTTGCGGGTTGCCACCCACGGCCTTGAACTGCGCCTCGAGCACGTCGGAAGCCTGAATGCGGAATTTGAGTCCCTTGGCGTCAGAAGGCATGCTCAGAGGCACTTGGGCCGAGAGCTGCTTCATGCCGTTGTGCAAAAAGCCGAAGCCCTTGATGCCCTTTTTGGTCATCGAATCCAGCAACTCCTGGCCTGCGGGGCTGGACTGGAAGCGGTCCACGGCATGGATGTCGTCAAACAGGAAAGGCAAGTCAAAAATCTGGATCTGCTTGGTGTATTTGCCGAATTTGGCCAGCGACGGCGCCAGAATTTGCACGTCGCCCAGCAGCAGGGCTTCCATTTCCTTGCCGTCGCCAAACAGCTGGCTGTTGGGGAAAACCTGAACTTCTACCTTGCCCGGCAGTTTTTTCTCGGCCAGTTCCTTGAACTTCAGGGCAGCCTGACCCTTGGGCGTGACATCCGCCACCACGTGGCTGTATTTGATGATGATCGGGGCCGCGTTTGCAGCCAAGCCAAATGCCAACAACATGCCAGCAGCAACCAGTTTCAATTTCATAAAAATCTCCTCGAATAGTTAAATGTCTCAAACGACGGGGCTACTGTAATGGCCGCGCCAGCAGGGGGCAACTGTGGTGTTCAACAGCTAGGGTTTTCCCTTAGGATTGGTTTGAGTTCAAGGCCAGCAGTGAAGTCAGGCTGGCGCGCGGGCGTTGGGTGATGCCGCCACCGAGTTGAAACTGGTTTACCAGGCCGCTCAAGTGACCTGCCTGCTGGCGCAGTGAAGCGGCCGCGGCAGCAGACTCTTCAGCCAGGGCGGCGTTTTGGTGTGCCACCACATCGAGTTGACCAATGAGTTGGTTGGCTTGTTCGATGTGGCTGAGTTGTTCATTGGCTTGCGCGGTAATGCCGCTGACCGTGTCGCTGACGCGCTGCACCGAGGCTGTGACTTCATGTGTGGTGTGGCCCGCCTTGTTGACCTGGGCGGTGCCAGACACCACCTTGTCCAGCGAGGCTTCAATCAGTGTCTTGATTTCTTTGGCTGCTTCAGCGGTGCGCCCGGCCAGTGAGCGCACCTCACTGGCCACCACGGCAAAACCACGACCCTGTTCGCCCGCGCGAGCCGCCTCCACGGCGGCGTTGAGCGCCAGGATGTTGGTTTGAAACGCAATGCCATCAATCAGCGAAATGATGTCGGCAATTTTGTGCGAAGCGGTGTCAATTTCACCCATGGTGGCCACCACCTGTGCCATCTCGCTGCCACTGCGGTTGGCCACCTCCACCGCCTGGTGGGTCAAGGACTCGGCGGAGCGTGAGGCGGTGGTGGTGTCGGTCACCGAGGCACTGAGTTGTGACATGGCGGCCATGGTGGTTTGCAGGGTGTTGGCGGCCTCTTCAGTGCGGTTGCTCAAGTCCATGCTGCCTTGTGCAATTTCGCCACTGGAGCTGTTGACATCCTCAGAGGCTGCACCCACGCCGGTGGCCAGCTGGTGCAGGTTGAGCCGCATGGTTTCAAGCGCCGCCAGCAGTGCCCCCACTTCATCCTGTTGGGTGGACTCAATGGCTTGTGACAGGTCGTGCTGGGCCATGCGTTCGGTAGCGGCCACGGCTTGGTGAATGGCTTGACGCGTGTCACGCACCAGCCAAACTGCAATCAGGCTGCCCACAATCCAGGCCAGCAAGGCCCCGGCAATGATGGCCTGGCGGGCAGTTTGGGCGGTGGCGGTGGCCTGGGCAGAGTGCGCTGCGTTGTCTTGGTCGTGCCAGTCGCTCAGTCGCTCTACGGCCTTGCTCCAGGCTTGTTGCCTGGCACTCCAGATGACGGTGTTATTGCTGTATTCATTGCGCACCTGAAAGGCTTGGGCGGCCTCGCCACGGCCCTCGGCCAGTTTGTCGCCAATAGCTTGCAATTCAGTGGCCGCAAGCGCAGTTTTTTGTACTTCGGCCAGCACTGCTTGCACGGCGGGGTCGTTTGGTAGCAGGCCAACCACTTTGGTTTGGGCGGCGGTGTAGTCGCTCTGCGCGCTGCGAATATGCTTGAGCACGGCCGGGCCACCTTCCAGGTCGGTGCTGCCCAGGTCGCCCAGGGTTTGCACATAGGCTGCCAGATGGCGTTTCATGGCGTTGATGGTCTGGGCGCGCTCGGCGTTGGTGACGGTGATGACCTCCAGTGCCGAGGTCAGTGCCTGCATACGCACCAGCGACAAGGTGGCCATGGCAATCATCATCGCCAGGATCACGCCAAAACCAAGAGTCAGGCGTGCGGCCAGGCTTATCTGTGAAAAAGGTTTCATGCGAACTATCCCGAAAATAAAAGGGGGCAAGAATAAGCCCCAGCGGCCTGTTTGCGAACTGTGGCCTTCATCAGCTCGGGTTAACCATGACCTCTTGCAGCGCTTTCATCCAGCTCAGGCCTATGCGTTGTGCCAGCGCCTGCTGCACCGGTTGCACCGCCTGACGCAGCCGGGTGCGCTGCGCGTGGCTCAGGGTGTGGATGCGGGTGGTTTGCGCTTGACGCAATGCCGCCAGCGCCTGGTCATTTTGCGTATCGGCAATCTGGTTGGCAAAAGCCAGCGCTTCCTGCAGCGCCTGGTTTATCAGTTCGCGGTCAGGGTTGCCCAGGCTTTGCCAGAAGCGCTGGTTGGTCACCACCGCATAGCCCAGGTAGCCGTGCTCGGTCAGGCTCAAATCGCTTTGCACTTCGTGCATTTTCTGTGTCCAAAAATTCGACACCGGATTTTCCGTGCCATCGACCACGCCGCTGGCCAGGGCTTGGCGGGTTTCGCTGAAGGCCAGCGTCACCGGGCGTGCACCCAGGGCGCGCATTTGCGCCGCAATCACGCGTGAGGCCTGCACCCGCATGCGCAAACCCACAAAGTCTTTGGGTTCCAGCAAGGGGTGGTTGGCGCTCATTTGCTTGAAACCATTGTCAAAAAACCCCAGGCCCACCAAGCCTTGACGTTGCAGCCCAGCCAACAATTTTTGTCCCAGTGCCCCTTGGGTGATGCGCCGCACGGCTTGCAGGTTGTCGAACAAAAACGGCAAGTCAAACAGCTCGAACTCGGGCAGTCCAATGCGACCAAATTTGGACAATG
>PFKL01000228.1 GCA_002784245.1 Comamonadaceae bacterium CG_4_10_14_3_um_filter_60_75 | reverse complement strand
CAGTCGCTGCGACCGGCGTCAAGGCTACCCCCAAGCGGCCGTCCTTATGATCTTATCGACAGCATCCGCTGCAGACTTGACCCCGGTCGACCCGGCAACGGTGCCCGTCCTTCACGCCTTGGGCAAAAACAGTGCCTGCAAGTCGTTCAAAAAGTCAAAGCCGCGTGCCGTCGGTTGGGCGTGCGTCAAGCTGCGCTGCAGCAAGCCCTGACGCTCGGCCTCGTCCAGCGCAGCGGCGATGGCGCTCAACCCCAAACCGGTGCGCTCGGCAAACTGCTGCAATTCAAAGCCATCGGCCAGGCGCAGCGCGTTGAGCATGAATTCAAACGGCAAGTCAGCACGGCTGACCTCGTTTTCCTGCGCCAGCGCGTTGTCGGCCAGCGCCTGCGTCATGTAGCGTGCCGGGTCGCGCAGGCGCACCTGGCGCAGCACGCGGTGGGCAAAGCTGAGCTTGCTGTGCGCGCCCGCGCCAATGCCCAGATAGTCGCCAAACTGCCAGTAGTTGAGGTTGTGCTGACAGGCGTGGCTGGACCGCGCATAAGCCGAAACCTCGTAGCGGCGCATGCCGTCTTGGCCTGTCAGCTCGGTGATCAGGTCGAGCATATCGGCAACCAGGTCGTCGTCGACCGGGGCCGGTGGGTGCTTGGCAAAGTAGGTGTTGGGCTCGATGGTGAGGTGGTAGATCGACAGGTGCGGCGGCTTGAAGCGCAACGCAGTGAGCACGTCCTGACGCAGATCATCCAGCGTTTGCCCGGGCAGCGCGTACATCAAGTCCAGATTGAACGTATCAAAAACAGTAGCTGCTTCCGCAAGTGCATCAAGGGCTTGAGCCCGATTATGTACACGACCCAGGGTTTTCAAAAAATCATCATTGAAGCTCTGCACGCCGACTGACAAGCGCGTGACACCGGCGCCTCGGTAGGCCTTGAAGCGGTCTTTCTCGAACGTGCCCGGGTTGGCCTCCAACGTGATTTCGGCGTTGGCCGCCAGCTTGACGCGCGCACGCACACCGCCAATCAGTTGGTCAATGGCCTGCGGTGAAAACAGGCTGGGCGTGCCACCACCAATGAACACGGTTTGCACGCTTCGGCCCCAGATGAGGGGCAAGGCAGCTTCCAGGTCAGCCAGCAGCGCGGCCAGGTAAGGCTGCTCGGGCAGTTCGGCCGCGCGCATCTCGTGCGAGTTGAAGTCGCAGTAAGGACACTTCTTCAGGCACCAGGGCAGATGAATGTAGAGCGACAACGGTGGCAGCGTTTGCAGTTGCAGGGTGCCGGGGCGCATGTAGTGCTGGATGTCGCGCGGCTGCACGGCGATATCTCGCTCAATTGGGGCAGATTGGATAGGAATCATGGCTTGCGGGCGACAAGTTCAGCGGGATCGAGGGATCGAGGGTTCAATGGGCCAAGGAGTCACTGGGTCAAGCTGTGGGTACGCCACGCGTGGTAGCCGGTGGGGGTGCCCGCCTCATGCTGGGGTACCAGAAATCGGCGCTCACCCCCACCGGCTACCACGCGAGTCCGTTGCTTCGCCAGCGTCAGAATACCCAATACCAAAAGCTTCCCTTGGTTGCCCCGTGCTGAAGCGTCCAGCACAGTGGCTGGCTTTGGCGGCTGACGATTTGTGGTACTCCACCATGAGGAGGCCGCCAAAGACTGCCGCTGTGCGGATTTAAGCAAATACAGCTTGGCGGCGTCTTCAAGGGCGAAAAGCAATCTCACAACCACCGCTCACGCATCAGCGCCACCATGGCTGCTGCCGAGCGGCCCCGGTGGCTGTTGGCGTTTTTGACCTCAATGGGCAGTTCGGCAAACGTCTTGCCAAACTCGGGGATGAACATCACCGGGTCAAAGCCAAAGCCATTGGAGCCGCGGCGCTCGCGCGCAATCTCGCCTACCACCCGGCCCACCGCCACCAAAGGTTCGGGGTCTTGCGGCGAGCGCACAGCCACCAGCGTGCTGACCATCGCCGCGCGCCGGTTGTCAACGTCCTGCATCTGCTCCAACAGTGCCGTCACATTGTTGTCGTCGCTCTTGGGATAGCCAAACTGCATGGCGTAAAAAGCGGTTTGCACGCCCGGCAGGCCACCAAACGCATCGACGCACAGACCGGCATCATCGGCCACCGCTGGCAGGCCGCTGTGCTGGGCGGCATGGCGCGCCTTGGCCAGCGCGTTTTCAATGAAGGTATGAAACGGCTCGGGGGCCTCCGGGATGCCCAAGCTGCCCTGGGTGATGAGCTCAAAACCCAGCGGGGCGAACATGGCTTGCAGCTCCACCAGCTTGCCGGGGTTATTGGATGCCAACACAATTTTCATAAGAAATATGCCTCTAGACCTTATAGCATAAGCGCAAGCAGCTATGCCTGTGATAGCGACTGCTGTTGCAGCTGAAGCAGTTCGGCGATGCCTTTGTCGGCCAGCGCCAGCAGCGCGTCCATTTCGGCGCGGGTAAAGGCCGCGCCTTCGGCCGTGCCCTGCACTTCCACATAGTGACCCGCACCAGTCATCACCACGTTCATGTCGGTGTCACACGCCGAGTCTTCCACGTATTCCAGATCCAGCAGCGGCGTGCCCTGCACGATGCCCACCGAGATGGCGGCCACCGCGTTCAGGATGGGTGACTGGCTGATCTTGCCCTGCGCGATGAGCCAGTTGACCGCGTCTTGCGCGGCGACAAAAGCACCAGTGATGGCGGCTGTGCGGGTGCCGCCGTCAGCTTGCAGCACGTCGCAGTCGAGTTGGAGGGTGCGCTCGCCCAGCGCTTTCAGGTCGAACACACTGCGCAGCGCACGGCCAATCAAGCGCTGGATTTCTTGCGTGCGCCCGGTCTGCTTGCCGCGCGCGGCTTCGCGGTCGCTGCGGCTGTGGGTGGCGCGCGGCAGCATGCCGTATTCGGCGGTGACCCAGCCCTCGCCGCTGCCTTTTTTGTGCGGCGGCACTTTCTCCAGCACCGAGGCGTTGCACAACACCTTGGTGTTGCCAAACTCGATCAACACCGAGCCTTCGGCGTGCACGGTGTAGTGGCGGGTGATGCGCACCGGGCGCAGGGCGTCAAAGGCGCGTGCGCCGGTGCGGGCAAATTCACTCATGAATATCCTTCGTTCAAATAAAAATTCAGGCGATTTTTTTGGTCGAGCGACGAATGGCTTCGTTAATTTCGGCAATCGAACGCTCGATGGCCGCATCGTCCAGGTCGCCTTGCTCAGCGTCGACTTCTATCCAGCCCAGTTGCACCGTGGAGGCAAAAAAATCGCCATTGACCATTTCGGTGGTGACGTTGCCACCGGGGGCCTCTTGCACGTCAGGCGTTTCCCATTTCATGGCAATGCAAGTCACGTTGTCGCACGAGGCACCACCCAGGCGCAAGGCTTTTTCCACCATGTCGGGCACGGCCACGTCAACCGGTTTGTTGCCCAGCTCAAAAACGATGTCGTCCTCGGAAAGCGAGGACCACAGTCCATCCGAGCACAACATGACGCGGTCGCCCTGCTGCATTGCCAACGGCCCGGTGATCGAAAAAACCGGTTTGGTGGGCGAACCCAGGCAGGTGAATAGGACGTTGCGGTTGGACGTCTCGGTCGCACCGAGTGCGGCTTTTTTGCCAAGTTGCTGCTCCAGCACCGAATGGTCGCGGGTGCGCGTCAGGACGCGACCGTTACGCAACAGATACAAGCGCGAGTCGCCACAATGGGTCCAGCTGATTGCACCGCCTTGCACCACCGCCAGCACAATGGTCGTGCGCGGCGAGTCGAGCATGGCCTGGTCCAGACCGTAGCGCAGGATCTGCCGGTGCGCGGCGAGCACCGCGTTGGTCAGGAATGCGTTGACGTCAGGCAGTTCGGGCTTGGCTTCTTTCTGGAACAGATTAGCCACGCTTTGCAGTGCCATTTGCGCCGCCACTTCACCGTCAGGGTGGCCACCCATGCCGTCGGCCAGCACAAAGACCGCTGACCCGCGGGTATAGCAGTAGCCCATGCGGTCTTCATTGTTCTTGCGCCCGCCTTTGCGGCTCACCTGAAAGACTGAAAATTTCATGTCACTTGCGGTTCAGGTCGGTGGCCTTGAGTACCGTTTTTTTGGTGCCAGACACCATCGTACCGATCTGCATGCGCACCTTCTCACCTACGCTCAAACGGGTATAGCGGCGCTCGCTCGGGCTATTGAGTTCTTTTTGCAGGGCAAACACAGACTGCGGCCGCGACAGCGGGTCCAGGGCCATGCACCACTGCACGACTTCAAGCAAATTGTCTGAATACACGCCTTGTAAACGCCTGAAAGATTGCACCATCGGGTCGTCGGCTTTGCGCTGTGGCGCTTCGCTGGGCGGGTAGCCGTGCATGCAGGCAAACATGCACGCACCGATCGCGTAGATATCGGTCCAAGGGCCCATGGTGCTGTCGCGCCGGTACATTTCGGGCGCAGCAAAACCGGGCGTGTACATCGGGCGGATGAAGTTGCCCTCTTTGCTCAAGACTTCACGCGCTGCGCCAAAGTCAATCAGCACCGCCTTGTCCTCGTTGGTGATGAAGATGTTGGCTGGCTTGATGTCCAGGTGCAGCATCTTGTGCTGGTGCACGATGCGCAAACCGCGCAGGATTTCTTCAAACAGCGAACGGATCGTCGACTCGCGAAACACTTTGGGCTGCTTCAGATCGCGCGCCAGCACAATGAAATCCTGCAGGCTCGCGCCCTCCAGGTAATTCATCACCATGTAAACGGTTTCGTTTTCACGGAAGAAGTTCATCACGCTCACCACCGATGGGTGGGAGATTTGCGCCAACGACCGGCCTTCTTCAAAAAAACTCTTGAGACCCAGCCGATAAAGCGACAGTTTTTCGGGCTCGACCTGCGGTGTCAGCTCGCCAGGCTCGCGCGAGGTCAAGGTCGCGGGAAGATACTCCTTGATAGCCACTTGCGCGCCGTCGTCACTGGTGGCCTGGTACACCACGCCAAAGCCGCCTGCGGCAACCTTGCGGACAATGCGATAGCCCCCGATCTGGACACCTGGCGGCAACGGGGACGGTTTGACCTTTGACATAATTTCAATCGAGGGGAGGCGCAGGAAGCAAGAAACGGGTTATTCTCAAACACAACAAATTGGAAGTTACACCCTCATGTCAGTTTACAGCATGACTGGCTATGCCAGTGCCCAAAGCAAGCCGCAAGACAAGGCCGAAAGCGAACAATCACAAATTGTTTCAAACGACCGTCTGGGCGTTGAAATACGTTCTGTCAACAGCCGTTTTCTCGACTTGACGTTTCGCCTGCCCGAGGAACTGCGTTCGTGCGAGCCCGCCCTGCGCGAGAAGCTCTCGGCCAAGCTCAAGCGGGGAAAGATCGAGCTGCGCGCCTCGATCGAAAGCGGCAATGCCGGTCTGCCCGGTGAACCGTCCACCCGCTTGTTGCAACGCTTGAACGCCGTTCAGGACAACGTCAAAGCCTGGCTGCCGACCGCCGGTGCGCTGAGCGTGGCCGACGTGATTCGCCTGGCCGGCGACCAGAGCGGCCCGGCCGCCCAATGGCAAAAACAGTTGCTCAGCGTGACCGAGCAAGCCCTCAAGGCGATGCTGTCGGCGCGCGAGCGCGAAGGCGCTCGGCTGGCTGCCATGCTGCTGGAGCGCCTGGCCCAGTTGCGCGCGCTGGCGCAGCAAGCCACGCCGCTGATTCCCCAGCTGGTGGCTCAGCAGCGCCAGCGTTTTCTGGACCGGTGGAACGAGGCAATGAGCGCCGCCGACGGTGCTACCGGCATTGAGATGGCGCGGGACCGGGCGCTGACCGAAGCCACCGCCTTTGCCATTCGCATTGATGTCGCCGAAGAACTGACCCGGCTGGCATCGCACCTTGATGAAATCGAGCGCCTGATCCATAAAGGCGGTGAAATCGGCAAGCGGCTCGACTTTTTGATCCAGGAATTGCACCGCGAGGCCAACACGCTCGGCTCAAAATCAGCAGCGCTGGAACTCACGCACATTTCGGTGGACATGAAGGTGCTGATCGAGCAGATGCGCGAACAGGTGCAAAACATAGAATAGCCGCCATGGTTATGGACTACCCCGGTAATTTGTACGTTGTCGCAGCACCCAGTGGTGCGGGTAAGTCGAGCCTGGTCAAAGCGTTGATGGAACTTGATTCGCAAGTGCAGCCATCGGTTTCTCACACCACACGCGCGCCGCGTGGCCAGGAAAAACATGGCCGCGAGTATTTCTTTATATCCGCTGCCGAGTTCGACGCAATGATCCAGGCCGACGCCTTTGTCGAATGGGCGAACGTGCACAACCATCGCTACGGCACATCCAAAAAGGCCATTGAAGAGCGCATGTCGCAGGGCGCAGACGTCATTCTTGAAATTGACTTCCAGGGCGCGCTGCAGATCAAAAAGATTTTCAGCAACGCGGTGACGATCTTTATCTTGCCGCCAAGTTGGGAAGAATTGCGCTCGCGCCTGGAACGCCGGGGCGAGGACACGGCAGCGGTCATTGAGGTTCGCCTGCAAAACGCAGCCCAGGAGATGGCGCACGTCGACCAGTTTGACTTCGTTATAATCAACGAGTCGTTTGACCGGGCTGTTTTTGACATGAAGTCAATCGTCCATTCGCAACGGCTCAAGTACCTTTCGCAGCGCCGCGTAAGGGCAGAAACATTCAAAGCACTGCATATTTCCTAGTGCGTCCACCCGGTTTTTGGAGAATTCATGGCCCGTATTACTGTTGAAGACTGCCTGGTGCAGATTCCGAATCGATTCCAGCTGGTTTTGGCTGCCTCCTACCGGGCGCGCATGCTCAGCCACGGCCATACGCCCAAGGTCGAGAGCAAAAACAAACCCGGCGTCACGGCCCTGCGTGAAATCGCCGCCGGTAAAATCGGCATTGAGATGCTGAAAAAAGTGCCGCTCTGAGCAGCGAGATCAATCACGGCAAAGCACCGCACCGCGGTGCTTTTTTATTGGTGCGACGCTTTGGCAGCCAGGCGCGCGCTATATTCCAAGGCATGAGCGCACCACGCAAGTCAGCCAACCCAGCAACATTACAGCCTGATGGGCAGGAGCCCAGTCCGGCTGAAGTCAACGCTGCGGCCGCCAGTTTTGCTGCCCTCACCGGCAAACTGGGCTACCTCAACGCCACCGACTTGGGTAACGTGCGACTGGCCTACCGGTTTGCCGATCAGGCGCACCTGGGTCAACTCAGAAACAGCGGCGAACCCTACATTACGCACCCGATCGCGGTGGCGTCCCAATGTGCAGAATGGAAGCTCGACGCCCAGGCGCTGATGGCGGCGCTGCTGCACGACGCCATCGAAGACTGCGGCATCACCAAAACCGACCTGATCGAGCGCTTTGGCGCGCCGGTAGCGGAGCTGGTTGACGGACTAACCAAACTGGAAAAACTCCAATTCAATACCCGCGAAGAAAACCAGGCCGAATCGTTTCGCAAAATGTTGCTGGCGATGGCACGTGACGTGCGGGTCATCCTGATCAAGCTGGCCGACCGCACACACAACATGCGCACGCTGTCTGATGCGCCGCGGGCGAAGTGGAAACGCATTTCGTCAGAAACACTTGATGTCTACGCACCGATTGCCTACCGGCTGGGGCTGAACCAGACTTACCGCGAGTTGCAAGACTTGTCGTTCAAGTATCTGCGCCCCTGGCGCTACAGCATTTTGTCAAAAGCTGTGGCCAAGGCCCGCAGCAGGCGCCGCGATCTGATCCAGAAAGTGCAGACCGACCTGGAAGCAGCCTATGCCCACCACAGCCTTGGGGTTCGTATCGCCGGGCGCGAAAAGACGCTGTATTCCATCTACAAAAAGATGGATGAAAAAAATCTGAGCTTTGCTCAGGTGACAGACATTTACGGTTTCCGCATCATTGTGCGCAACCTGATCGACTGTTACACCGCGCTAGGCGTGCTGCATCAGCTCTACAAGCCAGTGCCGGGCAAATTCAAAGACCATATCGCCATCAGCAAAATCAATGGTTACCAGTCGCTGCACACCACGCTGGTCGGTCCATCAGGCGTCAACGTCGAATTTCAGGTGCGCACCGAGGCCATGCATCTGGTGGCCGAGACCGGCATCGCCTCGCATTGGCTGTACAAAGAAGAGTCACCCAATGCCGTTGGCCAGCATGATCGCATGGGATCCCAATGGTTGCAGTCGCTTCTGGAAATTCAAGACGAAACCCGCGACGCCGCCGAATTTTGGGACCATGTCAAGGTCGACTTGTTTCCAGATGCCGTCTATGTATTCACCCCAAAAAGTCAGATCATGGCCATGCCACGGGGTGCGACAGTGGTGGACTTTGCGTACGCCATTCACAGCAACGTGGGCGATCACACGCAGGCGGCCAAGGTCAACAACGAGCAGGTACCGCTACGGACTGAAGTCAAGAATGGCGATGTCGTTGAGATCATCACCTCGCCCGAATCCAGCCCCAATCCGGCTTGGCTGGGCTTTGTGCGCACGGCACGCGCAAGATCCAAGATCCGTCAGTACCTCAAGACACTGGAGCTGACCGAATCCGAACACCTGGGCGAAAAAATGCTGCGTCAAGCCTTGCGCTCAGAGGGCATTGAGAACATGCCCGACCAAACCGGGCTGCATGCTGCGGTTTGGGACAAATTACTGCGTTTCAGCGGTAATCGAACCCGCCCTGAATTGATGACCGACATCGGTCTGGGTAAACGCATCGCCAGCATCGTTGCCAAGCGGATGATGGCCTTGCTGGCCGATGCGGGCGAAAAACCCGATGCGCTACTGCTGACACGCGAGCGCTTTGTTGCCGGTGAAAACGTATCGCAGAGCAGTGTTTCGATTGACGGCAGCGAGAACACCTCGGTCCAGTTTGGCAAGTGTTGTCGCCCCGTCCCGGGCGACCCGATTGTGGGTTACCTTGGCCGCGGCGAGGGTCTGACCATTCACACCAGTGATTGCCAGGTCGCCAACAAACTGCAGTACAAAGACACCGAACGATTTATTGACGTCGAATGGTCTGACGAGCCCGTGCGCTCCTTTGAAACCGGTATCGTCGTCACGGTACTCAACGGCAAGGGTGTGCTGGCGCAGGTGGCCAGCGCGCTGGCCGTCGCTGAAGCCGACATCACGCAAATTGACATGACGGACGCGTCCCCGCATGGTGTGATGGACCTGCGCTTTGTAATCAGCGTGCGCGACCTGGGCCAGCTTGAAGCGGTGTTCAAGAACCTGCGTCGCACCGCGTCGGTATTGCGGGTGCAACGGTCAAAAGACGCCTCGTGAAGTCAACTAAAGAAAAAAAGGACTCACATTCTTTCGAATGTAAGTCCTTTATCTGTATGGTGCGGCTGGCAGGAATTGAACCCACGACCCCTTGGTTCGTAGCCA